>DATFRX010000247.1:0-9506 GCA_035262905.1 Nocardioidaceae bacterium | reverse complement strand
GATCGGGAGCGACCCGAGCGACCCAGCCGTCGAGGTCGTCGCTCGCGACCCGGCGCAGCACCGCGTTGACCAGTCCGGACGGGCGTCGGCTGACCCGCACGCGTACGAGGTCGACGCTGCTCGACACGGCGGCGTGCGACGGCGTACGCATCGACAGCAGCTGGTGGCAGCCCAGCCGCAGGACGTCGAGCACCTGCGGATCGAGATCGGCCAGCGGCCGGGTCACGAGCGGACCGACGACCGCGTCGTAGAGCCCGCGCATCCGGACGGTGCCCGCGGTCAGCTCGGTCGCGAAGGCCGCGTCCCGGCCGGTGATGCCGCGCTCGGCGAGCAGGGCCGGCAGCAGCAGGTTGACGTAGGCGTCCCGCTCCCGGACCGCGGCCAGCACGTCGAGCGCAACCGACCGGGCCGGGTCGACCTCAGTCCTCGTCGATGCCAAGGCGGACTCGACCCTCCAGCCGTGCACCTCGCGCCCAGGCGGCGGCGTCCATCGAGCGCTTGCCGGGCGGCTGTACGTCGCCGAGCGCCACCGCGTGCGTGGCCGTGCCGACGTGAACGGCGTCGCGTCCGACCTCGATCTCGCCCGGTGTCAGACCGTCGACGTCGGGAAGCAGTCGCACCGGGCCGAGCTTCAGCCGCTTGTCGTCCAGCGTCGTCCACGCCCCGGGCAACGGGGTGCACGCCCTGATCCGCCGGTCGACTGCGAACGCCGGATCCGTCCACCGGACGCGAGCGTCGGCGGTCTCGATCTTGCCGGCGTACGAGACGCCGTCGTCGGGCTGCGACTGGGGCCGCAGATCACCGAGCTCGAGATGGTCGATCGTGTCGACCAGCAGCGGCGCACCGGCGACCGCGAGCCGCTCGAGCAAGGTGCCGGCGGTGTCGGCCGGGCGGATCGGCTCGGTGAGGCTGCCGAGCATCGGTCCGGCGTCGAGCTCCTTGACGATCTGGAACGTCGTCGCGCCGGTCACCTCGTCGCCGGCCAGGACGGCGTGCTGCACCGGCGCCGCTCCTCGCCAGGCGGGCAGCAGCGAGAAGTGCAGATTGACCCAGCCGTACGGCGGGACGTCGAGCACCCGCTGTGGCAGCAAGGCACCGTAGGCCACCACCGGGCAGCAGTCCGGGGCGAGCTCACGCAACTGTTCGCCGAACTCCGGCTCGCTCGGCTTCGACGGCGTCAGCACCGGCAGCCCGAGCTCGGCGCCTCGGATCGCGACCGGTGACGGTTGGGCATGCCGACCGCGTCCGGACGGCGCCTCCGGTCGGGTCAGCACCGCCACCAGCTCGTGCCCGCTCGCCGCCAATGCCTCGAGTGACGGCAGCGCGACCTCCGGCGTGCCCGCGAACAGCAGCCGCACGGGTCACATGCCCCTTCCGTACATCGGATGCGGCGACTCCTTCACGGTCGGCACCGGGCCGCCGGACCACTCTGCCTCCCGGATCGCCCGCATCGCTGCCTTGCGCGTCGCGCGATCCAGCCGGTCGACGAACAGGACGCCGTCGAGATGATCTGTCTCATGCTGCAACGCCCGGGACAGCAGGTCCGAGCCCTCGACGGAGATCGGGTCGCCGTACATGTTGAAGCCCCTGGCGACGGTCCGCAGCGCCCGTAGACAGTCGAAGGTCAGGTCGGGGATCGACAGACAGCCCTCGGGACCAAGCTGAGTCTCGTCGGACAGCTCCAGCTCCGGATTGACCAGGTGGCCGACCTCGCCGTCGACGTTGTAGGTGAACACGCGAAGCCCGACGCCCAGCTGCGGCGCGGCCAGACCGGATCCGGGCGCGTCGAGCATCGTGTCGGTCAGGTCGGCGACCAGTGCACGCAGCTCGGCATCGAAGTCGGTCACGGGAACCGCCTTGGTGCGAAGCAGAGGGTCGCCGAACAGGCGAATCGGGCGAATGGCCATGCGGTGTGGGCTCCTGTCGAAGGGCAGCCGTCGGGGGGCAGCGAGGGGCGGGTGGGATCGGCCCGCGGAGCCAGTCTAGGGAGGTCAGTCCAACTCGTACGGGTCGATCCGGATCCGCAGGGCCGGCGCCTTGCGCGCACTGCGCTGGGACTGGATCCGCTGCAGTGCCGACGACAGGGCCGGGCCGAGTCGGCGCGGGACCCGGATCACCAGGCGGACGTCGCCATCGTCGGTCGGCACCGCGTCGGTCGGGACCGGGCCGAGCACGTCGCTCGGATCCGGCCACGACTCGTCGAGGAGCGTCGCCACCTCGTCTGGCGGGCCGGTCACGGTCGCGAGCCGGACTGCCGGCGGCAACCGCGCCGACCGGCGCTCGGCCAGCTCCCTCGCGGCGAAGCCCATCGGATCGGACCGCACGAGCGCCTGGACAGGGGGCGCCGACGGCGACCCGACCAGGATCACCCGGCCACCCTCGTCGGCCGGGCGAACCAGCGCGACGACATGGGACCAGCGCCGGACGGCCTCCTCGCCGGTGCGTAGATCGGCCCGGGACAGCACGAGTGACGCGTCGAGGATGAGCGCCGCTGCGTAGCCACCGTCGGCCACGGGCTCGGCGCCCGGAGTCGCGACGATCACCTGCGGCCGGTCGTCGACCCGGTCGAGCACCCGATCGCCGGACGAGGTGCGGACCGGCACGCCCGACACGGCGCGACCGATCTCCTCGGCGGTCCGGCGCTCACCGATCACCGGGGCGCGAAGCTCGGTGCCGCCGCATTCGGCACAGACCCAGTCGGCCGCCACGTTGCCGCACCAGCGACAGGCCGGAGCCGCCTCGGACTGCGGCTGCGCCAGCGGGCCCTGGCAGTTGGCGCAGCGGGCCGGCGCGTGACAGTTGCGACAGGCCAGAGCGGGTCGGTAGCCGCTGCGAGGCACGCTGACCAGCACCGGGCCGGTCGGGGCGCTCTCGCGCAGAACGATCTGGGCCTCGTGTGGGAGCCGAGCGCCCCGGCCGGCTGGATCGCGCCCGGCGGCCGTCGGCGAGGCACCGGCGACGACGACCTTGGGACCGGCGCGGCGTCTCCGATCCGGGTCGGCCGCCAGATCGGCGCACCAGCCGGACTCGACGAGCGACTGCGCCTCGACGGATCGCGCCGGACCCGCCAGCAGCACGGCCGCGTCGGATTCGAGCGCCCTGGTGAGCAACACCTCGCGGGCATGCGGATAGGGCGCTCGGGGCTCGACATGCAGGTCGTCGCCCTCGTCCCAGACCGCTAGCAGGCCGACGTCGTGCACCGGCGCGAAGGCCGCCGCCCGGTTGCCGATCGCGACCGTGACCTCGCCTCGGGCCAGGGCGAGGAACGCGCGGTAGCGCGCCTGCGGCCCCAATGCTGCCGTGAGGACGACGTGGCGGTCCGGGCCGCCGAGCACGGTCGTCAGGGCCGCGTCGAGCCGGTCGACGTCGCGTACGTCGGGCAGGCACACCACCGCACCGCGACCCGAGTGGAGCGTGGCGAGCACCGCATCGGCCAGAAGCATCGGCCAGTCGGCACCGGGCAGGGTCGGCACGCAGACCCGAGGACTGGCGCCGTGGGCGAGCGGGTCGAGCAACCGGGCAAGGCCGTCGTAGGGCTCCCATCGCGCATCGTGGACCGGCGGCAGCGGGCCGGGCCGACGCGACTTCCGATCGGCCTGCTCCTCACGCCCGTGTCGTGGCGGGACCGCCAGCCGGGCCACGTCGGCGAACGTTCCGGCGTAGCGGTCGGCGATCGTGCGGCACAGCCGGGCGATGTCGGGCCGCAGCACCACCTCGGGCGAGACCACCCGCTCGAGTCGGCCCAGCCGGCCGGAGTGGTCCGACGTCTCGACCCGGTCGAGGAGGAAGCCGTCGAGCCGCTGGCCGGCGAACCGTACCCGCACCCGACAGCCCGGCCGGGCCGCCTCGTCCTGCTCCTCGGTGACGACGTAGTCGAATGGCCGGTCGAGATGCGCCAGCGGCATGTCGACGGCGACCCGCGCGATCGGACGCACCGCGGCCGCGCCGGGCGCCGGCTTGGGGCGCCGCTTCCGCACGGTGTCGCGGACCAGCGCCAACTGCTCCGGCTCCGACTCGCTCACACCTGGTTTCTACCAGCCGAATCAGACGTCCGAGCGGCCGTCCACAGGCCCAGTGCGTGCCACCTCGCCCGCGCCGGCGAGCAGTCCGCGGTTGACGAGCTGCGACCGCAGCGACGCCGCGTCGTCGAACCGCTCGGCGTCGATCCCGACCGCCCGGGCGCCGGCGACGTTGGCATCGATGTCGTCGGTGAAGAAGGTCCGCTCCGGCGTCAGCCCGTATCGCTCCAGCAGGATCCGGTAGATCCGCTCATCCGGCTTGGTGACCCGCTCCTCGCCCGACACGACGACACCGTCGAATCCGGCGAGCGCGTCGAACCGCTCCCGCGACAGCGCCCACTTGCCGGCGGAGTAGTTCGTTAGCGCGTACACCGGCAGGCCGCCGGCCCTCAGCTCACGCACCAGGGCGGCGACGCCGTCGTCGATACCGCCGACCATCTCGATCCAGCGCTCGTCGTACGCCCGGATCCAGGCCTCGTGCTCGGGATGGCGGCCGATCGCCTCAACGATGGCATCGGCCCACGGCCGACCTTCGTCCTGTCGCCGGTTCCACTCCGGGTGGCAGACCTCGCGGAGGAACCACTCCCGGGTGTCCTCGTCCGGGATGACGTCGCGGTACAGGTGCTGCGGATCCCAGTCGAGCAGCACGCCCCCGATGTCGAAGACGACGGCCTGGTGCGTCGGCGTCACGCTCCCGCGGCGGCCCGGAGCGCGTCGGCGCGGTCCGTCCCCTCCCAGGTGAACTCGGGCAGCTCGCGGCCGAAGTGACCGTAGGCAGCCGTCGGACCGTAGATCGGCCGGAGCAGGTCGAGATCGCGGATCAGCGCCGCCGGCCGGAGGTCGAACACCTCACGCACCGCGGTCGCGATCTGGCCGGCCGGGACCTTCTCGGTGCCGAAGCAGTCGACGTAGAAGCCGACCGGCTGCGCCTTGCCGATGGCGTAGGCCACCTGCACCTCGCATCGGCTTGCGAGTCCGGCGGCCACGACGTTCTTGGCGACCCACCGCATGCCGTAGGACGCGGAGCGGTCGACCTTGCTCGGGTCCTTGCCGCTGAACGCGCCGCCACCGTGCCGGGCCATGCCGCCGTAGGTGTCGATGATGATCTTGCGCCCGGTCAGACCGGCGTCGCCCATCGGGCCGCCGATCTCGAACCGGCCGGTCGGGTTGACCAGCAGCCGATAGCCGCTGTGGTCGATGTCGAACTTGTCGAGGACCGAGTCAACGACGTGCTTGCGTACATCTGGGGTCAGCATCGCGTCGAGGTCGATGTCCGACGCGTGCTGGGTGGACACCACGACGGTGTCGATCCGGGCCGCGCGATTGCCTTCGTACTCGACGGTGACCTGGGTCTTGGCGTCCGGCCGGAGGTAGGCCATGGTGCCGTCGCGACGTACGACCGCCAGCCGCTCGGCGAGCCGGTGGGCGATCGTGATCGGGAGCGGCATCAGCTCCGGCGTCTCGTCGCAGGCGTAGCCGAACATCAGGCCCTGGTCGCCCGCGCCCTGCCGGTCGAGTGGGTCGGTCGACTGCTCGGTGCGCTCCTCGTAGGCGTCGTCGACGCCCTGGGCGATGTCGCTCGACTGCGCGTCGAGGGAGATCTGGACGCCGCAGGAGTGGCCGTCGAAGCCCTTCTTGGACGAGTCGTAGCCGATCTCGACGATCCGGTCGCGCACGATGCGCGGGATGTCGACGTACGCCTCGGTCGTCACCTCCCCGGCGACGACGACCAGGCCGGTCGTGACCAGCGTCTCGATCGCGACCCGACTGTGCGGATCCTCCGCCAGCAGGGCATCGAGGACGCTGTCGCTGATCTGGTCGGCGATCTTGTCCGGATGCCCCTCGGTCACGGACTCCGAGGTGAACAGTCGGCTCACATTTCTCCCAATCTGTCGGACTTCACTTCGACCAGCCTAACCGGCGGCGGCTGGCCGGACCTCAGGCGTGACACGCATCGAGACCGCGCCACACTCAGCCGAGCCGTCGCGCCACGAGATCCCACACTGCATCGGCGATATCTTCCTTCGGCCCCTTCGGCACCGGGGTGCTCGACCCGTCGGCCCCCAGGATCAACGCCTCGCTGACCGGCTGGCCGAAGACCTTGCCGGCGCTGACGTCATTGACCACGAGGAAGTCGCAACCCTTGCGGGCGAGCTTCTCGCGGCCGTGCTCGTTGACCGTGCCGGCGTCGTCGCCGGTCTCGGCCGCGAAGCCGACGATGACCGGCTCCTTGCCGCTGCGACCGGCGACCAATTCGGCCAGGATGTCGGGGTTCTGAGTGAGCTCGATGCTCGGTGCGGAGCCGTCAGTGGTTCGCTTGATCTTGACGTCGCTGTGGCTGACCGGCCGGAAGTCGGCGGGCGCAGCGGCCATCACGACCGCATCGGCGTCGACGGCCGCCTCCAGCATCCGGTCGCGCAACTCGGCGGTGGTGTCCACGCGTACGACGTCGACTCCCGCCGGAGGCGCCTGCGACACGTTGGCGGCGACGACCGTGACCCGGGCGCCACGAGCCAGCGCGGTGCTCGCGAGGGCGAAGCCCTGCCGGCCGGAGGAACGGTTGCCGAGGAACCGAACCGGGTCGAGATACTCATGGGTGCCGCCGGCCGAGATGACGACGTGGCACCCGGCGAGATCGGGCGCGAGACCATCGACGCCACGGCGCAGCACGACCCGCAACTGCTCGAGGATCTGGGGCGGCTCGGGCAGCCGGCCCTTGCCGGTGTCGACGCCGGTGAGCCGGCCGACGTCGGGCTCCATGACGATCGCGCCACGCTCCCGCAGGGTCGCGACATTGTCGGCGGTGGCCGGGTGCTCCCACATCTCGGTGTGCATCGCAGGCACGAAGACGATCGGGCAGCGCGCGGTCAGCAGGGTGTTAGTCAGCAGGTCGTCCGCGACGCCGTGCGCGGCCTTGGCCAGCAGGTTGGCGGTCGCCGGTGCGACGACGACCAGGTCGGCCTCGCGACCGAGGCGTACGTGCGGCACCTCGTGGGCGTCCTCGAACACGCCGGTGTGGACCGGATGGCCGGACAGCGCCTCCCAGGTCGCGGCTCCTACGAAGGCCAGGGCCGAGTCGGTCGGCACGACGCGTACCTCGTGACCGGACTCGGTGAGCCCGCGAAGGACTTCGCAGACCTTGTAGGCCGCGATGCCCCCGCCGACGCCGAGAATCACGCGGAGTCGGCGCGGTGACGTCGAGCCGGGCTCCGGCGACGGGCCGCTGGTCGACGTGGTCATGACGGCGGCCTTAGGACGCCGACTCCCCCTGTGCCGGGGTCGGCTTGTCGGACTCGCCCTCGACGATGTCCTCGACGGTCAGGAGGTCGGACTCGATCTCGCGCAGCGCGATGGACAGCGGCTTCTCCTGCACGTGGGTGTCGACGAGCGGCCCGACGTACTCGAGAAGTCCCTCGCCGAGCTGGGAGTAGTACGCGTTGATCTGCCGCGCCCGCTTGGCACCGTAGAGGACCAGCTTGTACTTCGAGTCGGTCTTGGTGAGCAGGTCGTCGATGGGCGGGTTGGTGATCCCCTCGGCGGCGGCCGGGTTTCCGGACACAGGTGAGCCTCAATCAGTGTGGTGGGTCGGGTGATCGGTAGCCGATCGCAATAAGGCTACCAACTCCTCCCCAGCCTGCTCGACTTCGCGGTTGACGATGGTCACATCGAACTCGGACTCGGCGGCGAGCTCCTGCCGCGCGGTCTCGAGTCGCCGCTCCCGTTCGGCGGCGTCCTCCGTGCCGCGTCCGATCTGGCGGCGTACGAGTTCGTCCCAACTCGGCGGGGCGAGGAACACGAACAGCGCATCGGGCACCGACGCCCGAATCTGTTGCGCTCCCTGAAGGTCGATCTCGAGCAGCGCCAGTCGTCCACTCGCCAACGCGTCCACGACCGGCTGCCGTGGCGTGCCGTAGCGCGCGGCGCCGTGGACGACTGCCCACTCGAGCAGGTCACCGGCCTCGACCATCTCGTCGAATCGCGCATCGTCGACGAAGTGATAGTGGACGCCGTCGACCTCGCCCGGTCGAGGCCGACGCGTCGTTACCGAGACCGAGAGCCAAACCTCTGGATGCTTGTCACGGACGTGGGCTGCCACTGTTCCCTTGCCGACTGCCGTCGGCCCGGCCAGCACCACCAGCCGTGAATGGCCCGGCTCAGCCTTGGTCGGCGAACTCACGTTCGAGCGCGGAGATCTGATTCACTCCCAGACCGCGCACCCGGCGGGTCTCCGCGATGCCGATGCGCTCCATCAGCTGTTTAGCCCGGACCTTGCCGAGGCCTGGCATCGACTGCAGAAGGTCCAGGACCTTCATCTTGCCGATGACTTCGTTGCGCTGGCCCTGGTCGAGGACTTCGTGCAGGGAGGCACCCGAGTGCTTGAGTCGATTCTTGACCTCGGCGCGCTCGCGCCGAGCGGCAGCGGCCTTCTCCAATGCTGCTTGTCGCTGTTCGGGGGTCAGGGGCGGAAGTGCCACGGGGTCACCTCGAGGTACGGCGGACTGGATCGGCTTCGCAGCAGGAAACTAGCGATGGTTGGGCGTGTAGGGCAAACGTCTACGACAGTTACGGAGCGAACTCATCCTCCGGATTGCGACCACGACGGATTTGGGCCGGTTCGTACCGTCTGGCGATGCCGGCTCACGGACGGATCTTGATCGATCGGGGCTGCCATGGCGACCGCGACCCCTCAAGATTCCGGGGCCATCGGTCATCGGTGACGCGGCAGGGCAGCCTGTCGAGCCGAAAGTTGGCGCGAGATACAGCTTCCGATGCGACGAAATCCTGGATCTCACGCCAACTCTCGGCCGAACCGGAAGCGACCAGCGATGCGGCGAATCGACCGCGCAACGGCGATCAGGAAGTCAGGCCGGCGGCGATCTTGGCAGCAGCGTCTCGCAGCCCGACCGGGTCGGGACCGGCCGACAGCACGGCGCGTGAGGTCGTCGGGAGGACGTTGGGCAACGAGGGACCGAAGATCCGGCGCAGATCGTCCACCGTGCCGCCCTGGGCGCCGAAGCCCGGTGCCAGGAAGGGCCCGTTGATCGCGAGGTCCTCCGTGGTGTCGCCGATCGTGGCGCCGACGACCGCTCCGATCGAGCCCAGCGGCTCGACGCCGGAGTTGAGTTCGGCGATCTGGCGCAGCATGGCGCCAGCCACCGTGTGACCGTCTCGCTCGGCCTGCTGCACCTCGCGGCCCTCGGGGTTGGACGACAGGGTCACGACGAACAGGCCGCGGCCGTGCTCCTCCGCCATGGTGACGAACGGCCGGAGGGCACCGAAGCCGAGGTATGGATGCACCGTGATCGCATCGGCAGCGAGCGGTGAGGAAGGCCCGAGGTAGGCGTCTGCGTAGGCGTCGACGGTCGAGCCGATGTCGCCACGCTTCACGTCGAGCAGGACCTGCGCGCCGCACTCCCGGATCGCCTGGATGGCGCGTTCGAGTACGGCGATGCCGGCCGATCCGTGTCGCTCGAAGAACGCCGACTG
>DATFRX010000246.1:0-3578 GCA_035262905.1 Nocardioidaceae bacterium | reverse complement strand
GTCCACGCGGCGTCCAGGCCCACCTGCGCGGCCTCGATGCCGAGGTCGGCCAGGCTCCACGCCTGCACCGGCTTCTTCTTCGCGGCCATGATCCCCTTGAACGACGGGTAGCGCGCCTCCGGCGTCTGGTCGGTCACGCTCACAACCGCCGGTGTCGACGCCTCGACGGTCTCGGTCGACACGTCGCCGTCGCGCCGGATGCGTACGGTCGATCCCTCGACGGCAAGCTCCGAGCCGAGCGTCACCTGGGCGATGCCAAGCCGCTCGGCGAGCATCGCCGGCACCACGCCCATCTCAGCGTCGGTAGATGCCATGCCGCACAGCACGATGTCGTAGTCGAGCTTCTCGATCGCCTTGGCCAGCACCAGCGAGGTCGCGATCGCGTCGGAGCCGTGGATCGCCTCGTCGCTCACGTGCACGCCCTTGTCGGCGCCCATCTGCAGCGCCTTGCGGATCGCGTCGGCCGCCTGCTCCGGCCCGACGCTCAGCACGGTCACCTCGGCGTCGTCGGCGCCCTCGGCGATCGTCAGCGCCTGCTCGACGGCGTACTCGTCGAGCTCCGACAGCAGGCCGTCGACGCCGGTCCGATCCACCGTGTGGTCGGAGTCGTCGAACGTACGATCCGCGGCCGCGTCGGGCACGTGCTTCACACACACAACGATCTTCACGTCAGTCGCTCCACATCTGGCCCGGTCCGCCGACGGATGCCGCAGGACGGGCGCGGTTGGACGCTGGCCAGGCTACCGACTGGTAATCGGTCCTGGTACCACCACCGGAATGGCATCCATCACAGCCGGGCCGAATGCCGCGTCGCCGTGACCAATGGCCCGTCCGGAGCGGTATCCGGTCGCCGTAGCATCGCGCACGTGACCGACCTCGACCCGGACCTGGACGACTTCATCGAGGCGTTGCCGAAGGTCGAGCTGCACGTCCATCTGGTGGGGTCGGCATCGCCGCGGACAGTCCTGGAGCTGGCCACCCGCTACGACGACCATCGGCTGCCACGCACCGAGGACGGGCTGCGGGAGTTCTACGAGTTCCGCGACTTCCCGCATTTCATCGAGGTCTACGAAGAGGTCAACGACGTCGTACGCGAGCCCGAGGATGTGGCGGATCTCGTCGTCGGCGCGGCCCGCGACCTGGCGAGTCAGAACGCCCGGTACGTCGAGCTCACCGTGACGCCATATTCACACGTGCGGAGTACGGAGGCGCGGCGCGGCATGTCGATGCCAGCGGTCACCGAGGCGCTGGACCATGCGGCTCGACATGCGGAGGAGCTCGGCGTCCGGCTCGGCTACGTCTTCGACATCGACGGGCTGCTCGGCGAGCCGGCTGCCCGCGCCACGCTCGAACACGCCGTGGAGCACCCGCCGGATGCGCTGGTCGGATTCGGCCTCGGCGGCATGGAGTCGGCCCGGCCGGAGCACCGCGAAATCTTCCGCGTGGCCTTCGGCGATGCCGTCGCGGCGGGGCTGCACAGCGTGCCACACGCCGGCGAGACGACCGGGCCCGAGTCGATCTGGGAAGCCCTCGACGGGCTCGGCGCCGAGCGGATCGGCCACGGCATCCGGTGCCTCGACGATCCGCGGCTGGTGGATCGGCTGCGCGCAGGGCGGGTTCCGCTGGAAGTCTGTCCGACCTCGAACCTGCGGACCCGCCAGGTCGACCGGATCGAGGACCATCCGTTCCCGAAGCTGATCGCCGAGGGCCTCGTCGTCACGCTGAACAGCGACGACCCACCGATGTTCGGCACCACGCTGACCAACGAGTTCCGGATCGCCGCTCACACCTTCGGACTCGGTACGGCCGAGCTCGCCGACCTGTCCCGGACCGCAGTCCGCTCGTCCTTCCTCGACGCGGTCGGCAAGCAGGAGATCCTCGCCGAGATCAACGCCGTCGAAGCGCAGCGGGCCGACGGCGATGACTGAGGCGGACATCAGCGAGTGGGCGAACTTCGGCGTCGGCGTGGCAGGGGCGACGGCGGCACTGACCGGACTGCTGTTCGTCGCGGTCTCGATCAACCTCGATCGCATCCTGCAGTTCCGGACCCTCCCGCGGCTTGCCGGCGCCACGCTGCTGATGTTCAGCGGTGCCCTCGTGAGTGCCCTCCTGCTGCTGATGCCGGGCCAGGCCCCCGCAGCGTTGGGCACCGAGCTGGTCGTGATCGCGCTCGGAGTCGGCGGGCCGCTGGTGCGGCTGCAGACCAAGACTCCCCGGTACGAGGCCGGCACCACCGAGGTCGCGTGGGTGCTCACGCGTCTGCTGCCGAGCCTGCTCGTGTCCGGGCTGCTGGCGGCGTCCGGGGTCACGATGTGGGCCGAGTGGTCGGACGCCCTCTATCTGCTGGGCGCCGGCGTGACACTCGCGATCGTCGCCGGGCTAGTGAACTCGTGGGTGCTGCTGGTGGAGATCCAGCGCTGACCCGATCGGATCAGTCGGTCGTCGCGGTCCGACGGCGGCGCCGCAGGCCCACCATGTACGGCAGGCCGGTGCCCGCGACCGCGAACGTTCGCCCGAGGCGGCCGACCAGCGACTGCTGCGCCACGGGAGGAGTCGAGTCCTCGATGTCGCCGACCGCCACGAAGTACTCGCGGACCGGGCCGATGCCCTCGAGGTCCTGCGAGATCTCCTGCGCCGAGCCGGGCGGCGTCTCGCCGGACTGGTAGAGCTCCTCGGAGAACAAGACGTACTCGGGGACCTCGACCGGGTTCTTCAGCATCCGGTGGACGAGGATCACGTCGATCCCGACCACCTTGCGCCGCTGCTTGACGGTCTGGGTGGCGACGTCACCGATGTGCGCGACGAACTTCAGTTTCAGGTTGTCCACCTGGGAGCACCCGTCGCACGGGCACAGGTTCGCCGCGACGTACTGCCGCTCGACGTGGAACGCGTGGTACATCGCGACGGCGGCCCGGATTGTCGTGTCGATCGTGCCGTCTCCGTTCAGCGAGTCGACCGGCCGCGTGAGGAAGACGCCGTCGCCCTCGATCTCGATCAGGTCGAAGCCACGAGCGGCGTCCACCACCTTCTCGAGCAGCCGTGCCGTGTTGACCTCGGCGTGGGCGAGGCTCATCCGATGCGAGCTCATGTAGTCCGTGTAGCCGCCGATGTCAGCGATGAGGAGCAGCGCCCGCCCTGATTCCATGCGGCGAAATGCTACCAAGCGCCTTGCCTTTCGCCGACGATCACGGAGCCTAGGATCCACCGCTGATCAGGGCGTTTGCTCTGAATTGTCTTGCGGCGCATAGCGGTCGAGCATGGTGTCCACGACCGTCTGCGCCTCGCGGGCGCTCGGGGTGAAGCCCAGGACGACCGGGAGGAAGTGCTCGGAGCGAAGCGTCTGCAGCCGGAGCTCACCGGCGGCCCGGACCGTGGCCGTGCGGCGGGTGCGCCGGAGCAGCGCGATCTCGCCGAAGCCCTCCCCCTCACGGAGGGTGGCCACGACCTGGCCGTCCCCGATCACTTCGGCGTCGCCCGACTCGATCACGTAGAAGCGGTCGCCGATGTCGCCCTCCCGGATCACGATCTGACCGGCCGGCACCTCGACCGGCTCGAGGCCGCGGGCGAGCTGTTCGATG
>DATFRX010000245.1:0-5494 GCA_035262905.1 Nocardioidaceae bacterium | reverse complement strand
CGACCGTCTGGTGCGCAAGTTCGAGCTGCCCGTCACCGGCTGGCGCGGCCGGGGTCCGGCGGGAGGCTGACGACCATGTGGGAGCAGATCCGACTCGCCTCGATCGGCGTCATCGACGAGGCCGAGCTCGAGCTCGGACCGGGCTTCGCCGTCATCACCGGTGAGACCGGCGCCGGCAAGACCATGGTGGTGACCAGTCTCGATCTGCTGTGCGGCGGTCGGGCCGATCCGGGATTGGTACGCCGTGGCGAGACCCGGTCTCGGGTCGAGGCGCGGATCGTTGTCGACGGCGCCCCCGAGCGGGTCGAGCTGATGTCCGAGCAGGTCTCCGAGGCCGGTGGGGAGCTCGACGACAACACCCTGATCGTGAGCCGGACCGTCAGTGCCGAAGGGCGGTCGCGCGCTCATCTCGGCGGCGCCACCGTGCCCGCAGGCGTCCTGAGCCGGCTCAGCGAGCATCTGGTCACGGTCCACGGCCAGTCCGACCAGCACCGGCTTCTCCGACCGGCCGCGCAGCGCGAGGCGGTGGACCGCTTCGGCGGCGACCGGATCAGCGAGGTGCTCGAGCGCTATCGGCCGGCCTACGTTCGATGGCGCGAGGTGGAGGCGGAGCTTCGCGACCTGCGCGACCGGGCCGAGGAGCGACTCCGCGAGGTCGACCGACTCCGGTTCGGACTCGAGGAGATCGCCGCGGCCGAGCCGCAACCCGACGAGGACGACGACCTGCGCGCCGAGGAGCAGCGGCTCGCCCACGCCGACGGGCTCGTGAGCGCGACTGCACAGGCGCACGAGGCGCTGGCCGGTGAGGACGGGAGCGACGCCACCAGTCTGCTGGCCGCGTCGAGCCGACTGCTGGAGGCGGAGCGCGAGCACGATCCGCGGCTCGCCGAGCTGGCCGACCGGGTCGCCGAGCTGTCCTATCTGCTGGCCGACCTGGCCACCGATATCGCCACCTACTCAACGTCGGTCGATTCGGACCCAGTGCGACTCGCGACGGTGCAGGAGCGACGCGCGGCCCTGGCGACACTGACCCGCAAGTACGGCTCGTCGATCAACGAGGTGCTCGACTGGGCGAAGGACGCTGCCGCGCAGCTCGCCGAGCTCGAAGGCACCGACGACCGGGTCGGGCAGCTCGAGGCCGAGCGCGACGAGCTGATCGCCAACCTCCGATCGACCGGAGCCGAGCTCACCGAGGCGCGCTCCAAAGCCGCTGCCCGGCTGTCCGAGCGAGTCACCGACGAGGTCGCCGATCTCGCCATGCCGCAGGCCCAGGTGACCGTCACGGTGCGGACGCGAGCCGACGAGTCGTCCTCCGGCGTCGATCACCTCGGACCCGACGGGGGAGACGACGTCGAGTTCTCGCTCGCGGCCAACCCCGGCGCGCAGGCCCGCCCCCTCGGGAAGGCCGCGAGCGGCGGTGAGCTGTCGCGCGTCATGTTGGCTCTCGAAGTCGTGCTGGCCGACACGACCGACATCCCCACCTTCGTGTTCGACGAGGTCGACGCCGGGATCGGCGGCTCCGCGGCTGTCGAGGTCGGCAAGCGGCTCGCGCGATTGGCGCGATCCTCACAGGTCGTGGCCGTGACGCATCTGCCCCAGGTCGCGGCGTTCGCGGATCGGCACTACCGGGTCGTCAAGAGCGACGACGGCTCGGTGACGACCAGTGGCGTGCAACAGCTGGACGAGGACGCTCGAGTCCGCGAGCTGTCCCGGATGCTGGCCGGCCTCGAAGGCTCGGCGACCGCGGAGGCGCACGCTCGCGAGCTGCTGGACCTTGCCGCCAGCGAGCGCGAAGGTGCCGCGACCCGGTAGAGTCAACGCACCACCCGCAACGCGGCCCCCGCCTACCCGCCTTCGAGGGTGCCGCATGGCAGGATGAGGCCAATGAAGCTGCCCGTCCTTCGCAAAACACGGGCCGCGGACGAACCTGGGGTCTCTGGAGTCGCGCGGCTGGATCGCCGTACCAAAAATCTGACAAAACGGCTGCGTCCGGGCAACATCGCGATCATCGACCACGTCGACATCGACCGGGTCAGCGCCGAGGCCCTGGTGGCCTGCGAGGTCGCGGCGGTGGTCAACGTCACGACGTCTGTCTCGGGCCGCTATCCCAATCTGGGCCCCGAGATCATCGCAAAGGCCGGCATCCCGCTGATCGACAACGTCGGGCCGGACATCTTCAAGACGATCGACGAGGGCGAGCGGATCCGGATCGACGAGGGCACGATCTATCGCGGCCAGACGGTGCTCGCCAAGGGTGTCGTCCTCGACATGGATCGGATCCTCGAGCTCATGACCGAGGCCCGGTCCGGGCTGTCGGTCCAGCTCGAGGCGTTCACGGCCAACACCATGGAGTACCTCCGGCGCGAGCGGGCACTGCTCCTGGACGGTGTCGGCGTGCCCGAGATCCAGACCGTGATGGAGGGCCGGCACGCCCTGATCGTCGTACGCGGCTACGACTACCGCGAGGACCTGGCGGCGCTGGGACCGTACATCCGGGAGTACCGGCCGATCCTGATCGGCGTCGACGGTGGCGCCGACGCGCTCGTCGAGGCCGGGTACACGCCGGACATGATCATCGGCGACATGGACTCGGTCTCGGACACGACGCTGCAATGCGGCGCCGAGCTGGTCGTCCACGCCTACCGCGACGGCCGGGCACCCGGCCTCGACCGGCTCGAGGGCCTGGCGGTCGACGGCGTCGCGTTCCCGGCGACGGGCACCAGCGAGGACATCGCGATGCTGCTGGCCGACTCCAAGGGCGCCAGCCTGATCGTCGCCGTCGGCACCCACGCCACGCTGGTCGAGTTCCTCGACAAGGGCAGGTCGGGCATGGCGAGCACGTTCCTCACGCGGCTTCGGGTCGGGCCGAAACTGGTCGACGCCAAGGGAGTCGGGCGGCTCTATCACCACCGCGTACGCACCTGGCATCTGCTGCTGTTCCTGGTCTCCGGACTGCTGGCGCTGATGGTGGCGATCGGCGCCAGTCCGACCGGGCGGGAGTGGCTCGACGTGCTCGACGCGCGCTGGGACGACCTGACCTACTGGCTACAGGGAATCTTCTAGTGATCGATTTTCGATATCACGTCATTTCCATCGTTGCGATCTTCTTGGCCCTGGCCACTGGGATCGCGCTCGGCGCCGGCCCGCTCGGCAAGGAGTTCGACCAGCAGCTGGCCAACCAGGCGCGGCAGGACCGCGAGGCCAAGAACGACCTGCGCGACCAGCTGGCGCAGACCAATCAGGTCATGGACTTCGAGGGACAGTTCGCCCAGGACCTGGCGCCGCAGCTGGTCGGCAACCGGCTCGAGGGGCGCACCGTTGCCCTGTTCGTGCTGCCCGGCGCCGACGGCAACACCGTGGACGACATCGAGTCGCGGATCCAGGGCGCCGGCGGCACCGTCACCGCGACGATCACGATCCAGGACGGCCTGATGGACCCGTCCGAACGGCAGACCGCGGAGGGCATCGCGACCGAGGTGCTCAAGGGCGTTCGTGGCATGCCCAACCTGGAGGGGGCGCAGAGCTACCAGTTGGTCGGCTACAGCCTGGCTCGTGGCTACCTCGCCACCTCCGATCAGGGCGCGCCGGTCGACCAGGTGGCCACCGAGATCGACGGCGCCTACGGCGAGGGTGGCGCCAACTACCTGACCCACGACGGGGACATCACACAGCGGGCCAACCTCGCGGTGATCGTCTCCGGCCCGCCGAGTGACGACCCGCAGGTCGGCCAGGGCGAGCTGCTCGCGATCATGGCGCAGGCGATGGACTCGCTGTCCGGGGGAGTCGTCGTGGTCGGACCGATCGCCTCGGCCGGCGACAACGGCTACGTCACGGCGGTACGCGACAGCGACGCCTCCGACGCGGTGTCGACGGTCGACGTCGCCGATCGACCGTCGGGCCAGATCGTCACGGTGCTGGCGCTGGAGCAGCAGGCCGAAGGAGCGGTCGGCCAGTACGGCGCGGCCGACTCGGCCGACGCGGTGATGCCGGAGCCCGCACAGCAATGAGCATCGTGACTGGCCTGGTGCGCCGGGCGGTAGCGACCGGGATCTCCGCCGCGACCACCCGCGCCGTGCGGCGGCGACTGGACCGGGAGCCGCCCGGGGGCTCCGCCGCCTGGACCCGAACCAATCACGCCGGCGAGGCCGTCACGCTGCTCGAGGGACCGGCCGTCGTCAGCGGCCTGGTGGCCGGGACGCTCGTCACCGACGGCGTACGACTGCGTACCCGCCTCGTGACGGCCACCGCGCTCGGTGTGGTGGGCGGCGTCGGAGCACACGACGACCTGCACGGCGCGACCTCGACCAAGGGGATCCGCGGCCATCTGGGCGCCCTTCGCCGGGGCGAGGTCACCAGCGGCGCGGTCAAGATCGGCGTGATCGGACTCAGCGGCCTGGTCGCAGCGGCCGCTCTCAGACGCGAGCGGGACCGCCGGGTGACATCGTCCGCGACCCTGATGGACGGCGCGTTGATCGCGGGGACCGCCAACCTGATCAACCTGCTCGACCTGCGGCCCGGACGCGCCCTCAAGGTGGCCCTGCTGACCAGCCCGGCCCTTGTGGCGCCGACGCCGGGTGCCGGCCTGGTCGCGCCGACCGTCGGCGCCGGTGTCGCCGCGCTGCCCGACGACCTGGCCGGCAAGAGCATGCTCGGCGACTGCGGCGCCAACGCCCTGGGTGCGGCGATCGGCTGCGCCGCAGTGGCAGCCGCGCCCGAATCGGCCCGGCGGCTGATGCTGGCCGGAGTGGTCGGATTGACGCTTCTGAGTGAGAAAGTCAGCTTCACCACGGTCATCGCGTCGACTCCGTGGCTGCGCCGCCTCGACGAACTCGGCCGGCCGGTGCGTCGCGGGCCGTGACTAGACCGAGGAATTGATAGTCTGGAATCCCGTGGAAGGGCGTTCGCGTCCTCGATCCGCGCCCACGACGGCATCGCGACCACGGGAGGTCAGTTGGCCACGTCAGAGCCCACCAAGCATGTGTTCGTCACCGGCGGTGTGGCCTCGTCCCTCGGCAAGGGACTGACGGCCTCGAGTCTCGGACGCCTGCTCAAGTCGCGTGGCCTACGGGTGACGATGCAGAAGCTCGACCCGTACCTCAACGTCGACCCGGGCACGATGAACCCGTTCCAGCACGGTGAGGTGTTCGTCACCGACGACGGTGCCGAGGCCGACCTCGACATCGGGCACTACGAGCGCTTCCTCGACGAGGACCTGTCCGGGCGGGCCAACGTCACGACCGGCCAGGTCTACTCCGACGTGATCGCGAAGGAGCGCCGCGGCGACTACCTCGGCGACACCGTCCAGGTGATCCCGCACATCACCAACGAGATCAAGGACCGGATGCTCGCGATGGAGCGGGCCGAGGGCGCCCCGGTCGACGTGGTGATCCACGAGATCGGCGGCACGGTGGGCGACATCGAATCGCTGCCGTTCCTCGAGGCGGCCCGGCAGGTTCGGCACGACGTAGGGCGCGACAACTGCTTCTTCCTCCAC
>DATFRX010000244.1:0-4505 GCA_035262905.1 Nocardioidaceae bacterium | reverse complement strand
GCAAGACAACCGTGACCCTCAACCTCGGCGCGTCCCTGGCGGCGGCGGGCAAGGACACCGTCGTGCTCTCCGTCGACTCACCCGACACCGACA
This sequence comes from Nocardioidaceae bacterium, assembly GCA_035262905.1. Taxonomy (GTDB): domain Bacteria; phylum Actinomycetota; class Actinomycetes; order Propionibacteriales; family Nocardioidaceae; genus DATFRX01. Next base: position 4,412 of record DATFRX010000244.1, on the reverse strand, counting down.
CGGCGATGCACATCCGGTCCGGCGTCACCCGCCGTCCCGGGCTCCAGGAGATGTTGCGAGGCAAGGCGTCCATCGAGGACGCCCTGCACGACACGGGGATCGACGGACTGCGCATGATCCCCGCCGGCGGGTCCGTACTCGCCCCTCACGCCACCCTGAATATCCACCGGCTCACCGAGATTTTGGACGAGCTGAACGAAAAAACGGAGGTCGTACTGATCGACGCGCCGTCTGTCCTCGGTGCTGCGGACACAGCACTGCTGGCAGAGCAGGCAGATCTCACCGTGCTCGTGGTCGACATTCGGCGCGGCCGTCGGTCGGATGCGGCCGCGGCTGTGCAAGCGCTGTCGCATGTCGAGGAGAGACTGTCCGGCTGCATCGTCAACGATCCCGGTCGCAAACAACAACCACCGGCTAGTCCAAAGCCGGGCAGCCGCAAGGTCCGGCCACGGGGTCGGGGCTCACGTGGGGAAGGAAACCAAGATGCTGGAACGCCGATCGACTCGGAGAACTCCGAGGCCGCTGATGCGAAGGGCGGCAATGAAACTGTTGCTCGCCTTAGGCCTCGCCGTCGGACTAATGGCGCCGATTCCGCAAGGGGCTCAAGCGGCTCCGACCGTCGTCGTCTCGCTGACCTTCAATGACGGGTTCACCAGTCAGTACGACTACGCCCGGCCGGTTCTGAAGCAGTACGGCGTCAAGGCGACGTTCTACGTCGCGAGCAGCTGGGTCGACAACAAGGCGACCGGCTTCATGGCGTCGTGGCAGCTCGACGACCTCTACCGCGACGGCAACGAGATCGGTGGCATGGGCCGTGAGCACAAGAACCTCACGGCGACCTACGATCCAGACCCCGCGGCGGACCTGGCGTACAAGCAGGACCAGGTGTGCGGCGACAAGCAACGACTGACCGACCTCGGTTACGACCCCAAGACGTTCGCGTTCCCGGAGGCGGCCAACAACGCCGACGCACAGGCGATCGTGCAGGGCTGCGGCTACCTGTCCGGCCGGGTCTCCGGTGGTCTGTCGGACACCAACCCGCCGTACTCCGAGAGCCTTCCGCCGGCCAACCCCTATGACATCCACACGATGAACGAGCCGCCCGGCCCGATCTCGCTGGAGCAGCTGCAGAGCGCGGTCACCGCGACGTCGGCCAACGGCGGCGGCTGGATGCCGATCGCACTCAACCGGGTCTGCCACCAGGGCGACCCGTCGTACGACTCGTGCATGGGCACCTTCCGCCCGATCGACGACCAGGTGCTGTCGGCGTTCCTCGCCTGGCTGCAGACGCAGCCCGACACCAGTGTTCAGACCGTGCGGAGTGTGATGGGTGCCCCCACGCAGCCGCCGCTTCCGCCGCGGCCGACGCTGGTGTCGCTGACCTTCGACGACGGGCTGGACTCGCAGTACCGCACCGTGACCGACATCCTGAGTCCGCGCAACGTCCACGGCACCTTCTTCATCAACTCCGGCGCGATCGACCGTCGCGAGGCCGGCGCCGTGACCTGGACCCAGCTCGCGACAATCCGCAACCGCGGGAACGAGGTCGCCGGACACACGCTCGACCACGTGAACCTCGTGAACGCCACGCCGGCCGAGGCCACCCGGCAGGTGTGTGACGACCGGGCGCGACTGATCCAGCGGGGCTTCAACGTGGTCAGCTTCGCCTACCCGGAGGCGGCCTATAACCCGCAGGTGGAAGCCATCGTGCAGGGGTGTGGCTACCAGTCCGCCCGGACCGGTGGGAACGTCCTTCCGGAGGGGCCGCACTACGCCGAGACGCTGCCGCCGTTCGATCCGTTCGCGACGGGTGCCCTCGGGACGACGAACAACGGGCCGATGACGCTGCAATGGATGCAGGGCGCGGTGACTGCCGCGGACACGCATGGCGGCGGCTGGTTGCAGCTGCTGTTCCACGACGTCTGCTTCCGAAACACGATCGGCTACAGCTCGTGCATGGCGGGCTATCGGCCGGTCGACAACGTCGCCCTCCGCAGCTTCGTGGACTGGCTCAAGCAGTCCTCGGCACAGGGAGTTCAGATCAAGACGGTCAAGGAGGCCATGGCCTTCGCCCAGTGATCCGTTGAGAAACACCTGCCCGGGTGGCCGTGCCGCCGGCCACCCACCGGGCCTTCATGCGGCGTGACAGAGAGGAATACGGGGAGACATGGACCATATTGACATCGCCATCATCGGGGCCGGTCCGCACGGACTGGCCGCGGCGGCGCACCTGCGCAGGGCGGGATTGGAATGCCGGATCATCGGCGAGCCGATGTCGTTCTGGCGGACCATGCCCAAGGGGATGCTGCTCCGCTCGAACGCGACGGCGACCTGCATCGCTGAGTACGAAGGGGAGCTGTCGCTGACCTCGTACGCGACGGAGACCGAGAAGTCACTGTCCAAGCCGTACCCGTTGCAGGACTTCATCGACTACGGCGACTGGGTCGCGAGCCGGGTCGCACCGGACGCCGACCGGCGCCGGGTCATGCAGGTCGATCGCGACGACGACGGGTTTCTGCTCAGCTTCGACAGTGGTGACTCACTGCGGGCGAGGCGGGTCGTCGTGGCCGCGGGGATCGCGGACTTCCCGCGTCGTCCCGAGGTCGGCGAGGGACTCCCGCCGAGTCTGGTCTCCCACACCGCCGACCACGCCGACTTCAGCGACTGGGGCTCGTCCCGAGTGCTCGTCGTCGGTGGCGGACAGAGCGCGTTGGAATCGGCGGCCCTGCTGCACGAGGCCGGAGCCGACGCGAGTGTCGCCGTGCGCGCGCCGCACATCAACTGGCTCCACGGCGGCAAGTACCACCGGATGCTCGGTGGCCTGGCGCCGCTGGTCTACGCGCCGACCGACGTCGGGCCGATGGGCCTGTCGCGGATCGTCGCCGTACCCGAGCTGTTCCGCCGGTTCCCCCGGTCGATGCAAGACCCGATGGCCTACCGTGCCATCCGGCCGGCCGGCGCCGCCTGGCTGAAGCCGCGCCTCGAGCAGGTGCCGATCCACTTCAGCCGGACCGTGCAGGGGATCCGACGCGAGAACTCGCACGTCGAGGTCGACTTCAACGTCGGACGTGCGGAGAGCTTCGACCACGTGCTGTTCGGCACCGGCTATCGCATCGACATCGCTCGCTACGGGTTCCTCGCACCCGACCTGCTGCGCCAGGTTCGGACCGTGGACGGCTACCCGGTGCTCGGCAAGGGCATGGAGTCCTCGGTGTCCCGGCTGCACTTCCTGGGAGCCACGGCGGCGTACAGCTGGGGACCGATCATGCGGTTCGTGGCCGGCGGCTGGTTCGGCGCCGAGTCCCTGACCCGTGCGGTGGCCGGCAAGCGGAGCAACGGCGCCAAGCGGGTCAACGGCACGACGCCGGTGACGTCGAAGAAGCTCAACGGTCACGCCCGGCTGCGGGAGTCGGACAGGGCCGCGAAATGAGACGACGCCACTCAGCCGCTCGCTCGGACGGCATCGGCGCGGTCGTGCTCGGCGGCGACTACCAGGGGTTGGGCATCGCGCGCAGCCTCGGTCGTCGCGGCGTGCCGGTCTGCGTGCTCGACGACGAGCACTCCATCGCCTCCGCCTCACGGTACGTCGGCCGACGGCTCCGGGTCCCTGACCTGCGCACTGCCGAAGGCACGATCGACGCACTGCTGCAGGCGGCGGACTCGATGGGGCTCGACGGCTGGGTGGTGTACCCGACTCGGGACGAGATGGTCGCGGCTATCGCTGCGAGCCGCGACCGTCTCGCAACTCGCTATCGGGTGCCGACCCCCGGCTGGGAGTCGGTGTCGGCGGTGTGGGACAAGCGCGAGACCTATCGCCTGGCCGCCGAGCTCGGGATCGCGACTCCGAGACTGTGGATACCGCAGGACGAGAGCGAGCTGGCCGAGATTCCGCTCGACGCGCCCGTCGTGATCAAGCCGGCTGTGAAGGAGAAGTTCTTCTACGCGACCGGTGCCAAGGCATGGCGGGCCGACGACGCGAAGACACTGCGCGAGTCGTACCGTCGCGCGGCGGCGATCGTCCCGCCGGGCGAGGTGATGATCCAGGAGCTGATCCCCGGCGGCGGGGACAGCCAGTTCGCCTACTGCACGCTGTTCAAGGAGGGCGCCTCCCTCGCCGACATGACCGTGCGGCGAACGCGTCAGCACCCTTCCGACTTCGGGCGGTCCAGCACCTACGTCGAGACCATCGACCTGCCGCTGCTCGCCGAGCCGTCGGCGCGTTTCCTCAAGGCGCTCGACTTCTACGGTCTGGTAGAGCTCGAGTACAAGCACGACGCGCGTGACGGCGAGTGGAAGCTGCTGGACGTGAACGCGCGTACCTGGGGCTACCACACGATCGGACCGGCGGCTGGGGTCGATTTCCCGTACCTGCTCTACCGCGACCAGCTCGATCTGCCGGTCTCGCCAGTGCA
>DATFRX010000243.1:0-2176 GCA_035262905.1 Nocardioidaceae bacterium | reverse complement strand
CGGTGAACAACGTACGGTCGAGGCGGAGCCGGCCGGTCTCATGGTCCAGCTCGTACTTGTTGCGGTTGCCCTTGGGAATCTCCACGAACACGTCGAACTGCACCCTGGGTCGCCTCCACTCACCGCCTCGTCGACAGGCGACACTAGTCTCTCGCATCGGATCAATCGGAAAGGACAGCTGGCTCCGTGGGCAAAGGTCGAATCATCCTGGCCGCCGTGCTGGCGGTCGTGCTGCTCGCAGCCGCCGGCGGTGTGGCCTGGTGGCGCGGCGTGTTCGACCGCGACGGCAAGGCGAACGAGACAGCCCTGGACGTCGCACCGCCGGAGGGCCTCGACCTGCCCGCCCCGCTACCGCCGAAGCCGGTGCTCAACGACACCGACGGCCCTCGGGTTTCCGACGCTGCCCTCCGCGACCGGGTCGCGCCGCTGCTCGGCGACCGTGACCTCGGGCGCCATGTCGGCTTCGCGGCGTACGACCTGACCCACGGCCGACGGCTGTGGAGCTCCGGCGGCGGCGAGTCGTACACCCCGGCGTCGACGCTGAAGCTGCTCACCTCGGTGGCTGCGCTCGAGACGATCGGCGGCGACGGAGTCTTCACGACCTCGACCGCGCTCCGGCCGAGTCGGGGCAAGCAGCCACCCCGCGTCGTGGTCGTGGGCGGCGGCGACCCGCTGCTGTCGAGCCTGTCGGTCCGGGCCGCGGCGAAGGAGTACCCGCAGCCCGCCACGCTGGACGAGCTGGCCGACCAGACCGCGGCCGCGCTCAAGGACCAGGGCATCCGGCGGGTCAGTCTCGGCTACGACGTGAGCCGCTACACCGGTCCGTCGGACAACCCGAGGTGGGAGTCCGACTACATCCCGGAGGAAGTGCCGCCGATCAGCCCGCTGTGGGTCGACGAGGCGATCGACCCGGCAAATCCGATCCTGCGGGTGCTCGATCCGGCCACGCAGGCGACCGAGGTATTCGGCGCCGATCTGGCCGACCGGGGCATCAAGGTCGTCGGCCAGCCGACCGAGGCCAAGGCGGGGAACGGCAAGCCGCTCGGCGCCGTGGACAGTCCGCCGCTGCGCGAGCTGGTCGGCTACATCCTCGACAACAGCGACAACGCCGGGGCGGAGATCCTGCTCCGCGAGACCGCGGTTGCCACGGACCGGCCGGCCTCGTTCACCGGCGGCGTGGCGGCGGTGCGGCATGTGCTGACCCGGCTCGGCGTGCCGATGAAGGGGGTCGAGACCTTCGACGGGAGCGGCCTGTCCCGGGACGACCGGGTCACGCTCGAGGCGATGCTAGGGGTGCTCCGGGTCGCGAGCGACCAGCGCCATCCCGAGCTTCGCGACGTGGTCACGCGGCTGCCGGTCGCCGGCTTCTCCGGGACACTGGCCTATCGCTTCCTCGACGAGCGCTCCAATGCCGCGCTCGGCGTCGTCCGCGCGAAGACCGGCACCCTGTCTCACGTCCACGGCCTGGCCGGGACGGTCGTCGACCGAGACGGTGTGGCCGTGGCCTTCGTTGCGCTGGTCGATCGGGTGCCGCTCATCGACACGCTCGACGCCCGCCAGACCCTCGACGACATCGCGGCGGCCGTGGCCGAATGCGGCTGCTCGCGCCGTTCGAGTTGACAGTTCGAACCGGCGTTGGGGGCCTCCCGTACGGTTGTCGCCATGAGTGAGCCGGCGATGATCGACTGGGACTTCGCCGTTCAGACGGCACGCCGGCTGATCCGTCCCGGACCCTACCTGTCGGCCGAGAACACCCGTACGGTCGTCGAGACCCTGAGGGCCAGCGCCGGGATCGCGGAGGACCACGTACGCGAGCACACGCAGCTCGACGCGACCGGACCGGAGTCGCCGGTGTTGGTCGTCGACCGGGCCGGCTGGGTGGAGGCCAACGCCGACGGCTTCTCGAAGGTCGTCCAGCCGCTGGTCGACAAGGTCGAGGAGCAGCGCCGGACCCTGGTCGGGATGGCCGGCAACGTCGGAGCCCGGGTCACCGGGGCCGAGGCCGGAGCCCTGCTGGCGTTCCTGTCGCACAAGGTGCTGGGGCAGTTCGACCCGTTCGGCGGTCCGGCTGACGCCGGTGAAAGGCCCGGCCGGCTGCTGCTGGTGGCGCCCAACATCGTCGCCGCCGAGCAGGAGATGGACGTGCCGCCCGCCGATTTCCGGCTGTGGGTGTGCC
>DATFRX010000242.1:0-4816 GCA_035262905.1 Nocardioidaceae bacterium | reverse complement strand
GCAGCAGCTGAGACGCGTGAGCGGGATGCCGTCGACTGGCAGCGGCTGGTCCCGTACGCGTTGACCGTCGCGTTCGCGATCGTCTACGCGACCGTGTCGCTCGCCCGGCTCCACCGCGAGGCCTCGATGTCGTGGGACGTGGCCATCTTCGAGCAGGCGATCAACGGGTACGCGCATCTCGGCGCGCCGATCGCCGACGTCAAGAGCCCCGGCTACAACGTGCTGGGGCTGCACTTCAGCCCGGCGCTGGCGGTCTTCGCGCCGTTCTACCGGCTCTTCCCGGGGCCGTCGACGCTGGTGATCGGCCAGGCGCTCCTGGTCGCGGTGTCGGTCGGCGTGATCTCGCGGGCCGCGATCCGGCATGTCGGCGGCGTGGCCGGAGTCGTGATCGGCGTCGCCTACGGACTGTCGTGGGGCATCCAGTCCGGCATCGACTTCGACTTCCACGAGGTCTGCCTGGCGATGCCGCTGCTGGCCCTCGCCGGGGCGGCCTATCTGGCCCGGGACTGGCGCATGGTCGCCATCTGGTCGTTGCCGCTGCTCTTGGTCAAGGAGGACTTCGGCCTCACGATCGCCGCGATCGGCATCTGTCTGGTGATCTGCGGCGCCCGGCGCTGGGGAATCGGACTGCTGCTGTCCGGCGCGATCGGCTTCGTGGTGACGGTCTTCGTCCTGATCCCGATGGCCAACCCGGAGGGGACCTCGGAGTTCTGGGCCAACTACGGCTCCGGCGAAGGTGGTGGCGCCGGCGGCGTGGTCGACCGGCTCCTGTCGTCTCCTGAGCAGTTGCTCACGCCGGGCGTCAAGGTCGAGACCCTGCTGCTGTTGCTCGCGATCACCGGCGGCCTGGCGCTGCGCTCACCGTTCGTGATCGCGGCCGTTCCGACGATCCTGTGGCGCTTCATGAGTGACAACCCGTCGTACTGGGGGACTGGCTACCACTACTCGATGATCCTGATGCCGATCCTGTTCATCGCGCTGATCGACGGCATCATGCGGGCTCGCGAGGACGAGTGGGCCTGGCTGCGCGCGTACGCCTCGCACACGCCTGCGGTCGTGGGTGCGGTCGCACTCGTGCTGTGCCTGCAGTTCCCGTTCCGCGACCTGGTCAAGCCCGAGACCTACGAGGCAGCGCCGCGGGCGGCCGTCGCGCAGCAGGTGATGGACAAGATCCCCGACGGCGCCTCCGTCGAGACCGACCTGGGTCTGCTGACCGAGCTCGTCTCTGACCACACGGTCTACTGGATCGGCAGCGACAACTCCTCGGTGACGCCCGACTATGTCCTGATCGACGCCTGGTCGGGGTGGGCCGGCGGCGCGCCCGACGCGGCCGAGTACGCCATGACACTGCACCCCGGCACGACGTACAAGGTGGTCTTCAGCCGCGACGACTACCAGCTGGCGCGGCGCGTGGGCTGACGCCACTCGGTTACCACGTTCTCGTGGTGTCTACGCACTCTGCACGGTCTCGACGCCATGCGAAGTGCGCACGTACCACGAGAACGTGGTATAGCAGCAGCGCCCCTACGGCCGGGTCATCCGCATGACGTCGAGCGCCTCGTCGAGCTGCTCCTCGGTCAGGTCGCCGCGGGCGACGAAGCCGTGCTCGATGACGGTCTCGCGGATCGTCTTGCCCTCGGCCACCGCCTGCTTGGCCACCTTGGCGGCCGCCTCGTAGCCGATCAGCCGGTTGAGTGGCGTCACGATCGCCGGTGACGACTCGGCGTACGCGTGGGTCCGGCCGATGTTGGCGGTGATGCCGTCGATGCAGCGGTCGGCGAGCAACCGCGAGCAGTTGGCCAGCAGCCGGATCGACTCGAGCACGTTGCGCGCCATCACGGGCATCATCACGTTGAGCTCGAAGTTCCCGGCCGCGCCGGCCGCCGTCATCGCGGCGTCGTTGCCGATCACCTGGGCGCACGCCATCAGGGTCGCCTCGGGCAGCACCGGATTGACCTTGCCGGGCATGATGCTCGACCCGGGCTGCAGATCGGGCAGCGCGATCTCGGACAGGCCGGCCGTCGGTCCAGACCCCATCCAGCGCAGGTCGTTACAGATCTTGGTCAGGCTGACCGCGATCGTCCGCAGCTGGCCGGACAGCTCGACCAGGCCGTCGCGGGCGCCCTGGGCCTCGAAGTGGTCGGTGGCCTCGGTGAGCGGCAGCCCGGTGTCGGCCGCGAGCACCTCGATGACACGGGCCGCGAAGGCCGGGGGCGTGTTGATGCCGGTGCCGACCGCGGTGCCGCCGAGCGGCAGCTCCGCGACCCGGGGCAGCGTCGACTCGAGTCGCTCGACGCCGCGGCGGATCTGCGTCGCGTAGCCGCCGAACTCCTGGCCGAGGGTGACCGGCGTGGCATCCATCAGATGGGTACGCCCGGACTTGACCACGGCCTCGAACTCGGTCGCCTTCCGGCCGAGCGAGTCGGCGAGATGACCGAGGGCCGGGATCAGCCGATTGATCACCGCATCGGTCGCGGCGACGTGGATCGAGGTCGGGAAGACGTCGTTGCTCGACTGGCTGGCGTTGACGTGATCGTTGGGGTGGACGTCCTTGCCGAGTCGCTTCGTCGCGAGTGACGCCAGCACCTCGTTGGTGTTCATGTTGGACGACGTGCCCGAGCCGGTCTGGAAGACGTCGATCGGGAAGTGCTCGTCGTACCCGCCTGCGGCCACGTCCTGGGCGGCGGCCCGGATCGCGTCGGCCATCTCCTGTGGCAGCACACCGAGCTCGCCGTTGACGGCGGCCGCTGCACCCTTGACCAGGGCCAGGGCCTTGATGTGCTCGCGCTCCAGCGGCGTGCCGGAGATCGGGAAGTTCTCGACCGCCCGCTGCGTCTGGGCCCGCCACAGCGCGTCCTTGGGGACCCGAACCTCCCCCATCGTGTCCCGCTCGATCCGATACCCGGAGTCGTCATCACTCATGGCACCAACGCTATCGACTCCGGCTGGACCGACCGTCCCGAGGTAGAGCGAGTACTCCTCGGTCCGGCTGTCCAGATCCACCGGGCACGGGATCCACTCGCACGACCCGGTGGCGGCTCGCAATGCCGCCGCCAGCGGTTCGGATCGCGCGGCCGACCAGACCGCCACGATGCCGCCCGGCCGGAGTCGCGACGCGCACGCGGTCAGGAAGCCGGCGTCGTAGAGGGTGGCGTTGGCGTCGTGGACGAGGCCGTCGGGTCCGTTGTCGACGTCGAGGAGTATGCCGTCCAGCGAGCCGACCGGAGTCGCGGCGACCACCTTGCGTACGTCGGCAACCCGGATGTCGACCCGGGAGTCGGTCAGGACCGCCGGACCGTGCGGGATCGTCCCGTCGCGGAGCCAGTCGACGACCGGGGGCTCGATCTCGCTGGCGACGACCCGGCGTACTCGCGGATCGGCCAGCAGCCGGCGCAGGGTGTAGCCGAGTCCGAGCCCGCCGACCAGCAGCCGCGCCGGCGACGCCAGCCGGTCCAGCGCCAGCTCAGCCAGGGCCTCCTCGGTCGAGGTGCGCGCGGTGTCCATGACGAAGACGCCGTTGACCCGCAGCTCGAGGACGCCGTCGTCGTCGCGGCGCAGCACGACCTCGCCGCGCGGCGTCATGGCCCGCGCCACCGTCTCGTACGCCACCGGGTCTGCCTCCTCGAGCCCCTCGCGATCGGCCGTCGGTGAACCTCGCGCTACCTAAACTCGGGCCAACGGGACAAGCGGGAGGGCCGGATGCACGAGGCGCAACTGATCGAGTACTACTCGCCGCCCGGCGCGAACGTCAAGGCGGCGGCCGAGCAGGTGCGGGGCCGAGTGCCGCAGGTCCGTGGCCTGTCCGATCAGGTCGAGAAGGACCACAAGCACGTGCTCGACCAGGTGGCCGGCGACCTGCAGGTAGCACATGGGGGACATCTTCATGGTCAAGGAGAACGACCTGGACAATCCCGACCAACGACTCACCGAGATTGTCCAATCCGGGCAGCGACCTGCGGGCAACCTCGACCTGGACCGGCTGCTGCACCATGAGGAGCGGCACTCCCAGCAGTGGGCGCGAGCGGGCCATGCCTGGTTCATCGCTCAGTACGGCTTCGAGGCGCTCGGCGGCGAGTGCCTGAACCGGTTCGAGGAGGACGCGGGATTCTCCGACGGCGGCTATGACTGTGATCCGGCGCCGGTGCCGACCCCGACGCCAGGGCCGTCACCCACGCCGCCGGGCTAGGAACCCGTCGAACCGCCGCACCGGCGAGTGGTCTCCTCCCTCGGTTTGCAGGACGCTGTAGATAGCGCTGACCCGAGGAGGGCCAATGAAGCAGCTCAGCTCGCTCGACACTCAGTTCCTCCATGTCGAGTCGGCGACGACGACCGGCCATGTCGGCGGCCTCCTCATCCTCGACCCGACCACCGTTCCCGGCGGCGAGCTGACGCTGGAGCACCTGCGGGCGCTCTACGAGGCGCGGCTGCACCTGGCGCCGCCGCTGCACCAGCGCCTGGTCGAGGTGCCGCTCGGGCTCGGCAATCCGTACTGGGTCCACGACCCGGTCTTCGACCTGGAGTACCACCTGCGGGAGATCGCCCTGCCACAGCCGGGCAGCCCCAAGCAGCTCGGCGAACAGGTGTCGCGGATCCACTCCCGGCCGCTCGATCGCAGCCGCCCGCTGTGGGAGGCGTACCTGATCCACGGCCTCGAGGGCGGGCTGGCCGCGTTCTACGGGAAGGTCCACCATGCCGCGATCGACGGGATGTCCGGCGCCGAGATCCTCGCGACCATCCTGGACGTGACGGTCGAGCCACGCACGGTGGATCCGCCGGATCCCCAGTGGGATGCGGGCGGGCTACCTGATCGCCTGAT
>DATFRX010000241.1:0-4996 GCA_035262905.1 Nocardioidaceae bacterium | reverse complement strand
CGCAGGTGCTCGCCGGTCTTGCCGCTGCGGCCGGCGTGCCGACGTTCGTCGTGCTGATCGCCGCGAACTATCACGGCCGGCAGCAGGAGACCTCGCTCGGCGTGCTGGCCGGCATCCCCGCCGTCGCCAGCGCGATCACCTTCGTCGTCGCCGGCTTCCTCGCCACTGCACTGAGCTGGCGCTACTCGTACCTGCTGATCGTCGTCATGGCGATCGTCGTCCTCGTCCTGAGCTTCCGCCTGACACCGATCCCCCGGCAACCCGGCATCCGGATCGACGCGGTCGGAGTCGTGCTGTCGGCTGCCGCCATCGCGCTCATCCTGTTCGGGCTGCGCAACCTCCAGACGTGGGGGCCGCTGGTCGCGACGGACGACGCGCCGTTCTCGCTGCTGCGACTGTCGCCGGCTCCGATGCTCATCCTGATCGGGATCGTGCTCGGGCAGGCGTTCTTCGCGTGGTCGCACCGGCGGGTGGCCGCCGACAAGCAGCCGCTGCTCGCGATGGAGGTGCTGGGCAGCCGGGAGGAGAAGAACGCTGTCATCGCGTTCCTCGTCGCGGGGAGCCTCGGTCTCGCGGTGGGTTTCCTGATCCCGCTCTACGTACAGATCGTGCAAGGCCGCACGCCCCTGTACTCGGCGGTGGCCATCCTCCCGTACGCGGTGGCGATCGCGGCGGCGGGCGTACTCTCGGTGCGGCTGTACGGCCGCTACTCGCCGCGCAACCTCGGCATCGCGTCGTTCGTCCTGATCGCGATCGGACTGACGCTGGTCGCCTTCGCCTTCGGCACCGACTGGAGCAACGTCGCGGTCATCCCGGGTCTGCTCGTCGTCGGTGTCGGTGAGGGCACGCTGCTCACGCTGCTGTTCAACGTGTTCGTGTCGGCGTCGCCCAAGCGACTGGCCGGTGACGTCGGCGCACTGCGCGGCGTGGCGAACAACGTCTCGAACGCGCTGGGGGCGGCCTTGGCCGGCGTGGCGGCAGTCGGGCTGCTGGGCGTGTTCCTCGGATCGGCGCTCAGCCAGTCGGAACTGCCGTCCGACGTCCAGGCCAAGGTCCACTCCGGCGACGCCAACTTCGTGACCGACGCCGACCTGAGGAGCTCACTCGCCACGTCGTCTGCCACGGCAGAGCAGGTGGACGAGGCGGTCTCGGTCAACGAGGACGCCATGCTCCGGGCGTTGCGGGCGTCCTTCCTGCTCGTGGCGGGCATCTCGCTGCTGGCGATCTTCCCGGCCGCGAGACTGCCGAAGTACGTGCCGGACGAGCTGTCGGCAGCCGACATCGTCAGCGAGGCAGGACCCACGGAGGAAATGAGCGGAAGCGTCGGCCGGCGATAACCTCGGGTTCGTGACCATCAATGTGTGCCTCGCCGGCGCGACTGGTTGGACAGGTCGTCCGATTGCCGAGGCGATCGTGGCCGCCGACGACCTGGTGCTGCGTAGTGCCGTGAGTCGCTCAGCGGCCGGCAAGGACCTCGGCACCGCGTGGGGTGGCGATCCGCTCGGTGTTCCGGTGTACGACTCCGTGGCAGATGCGCTCGAGAGCGTGGACGTCCTGGTCGACTACACCTCGGTGGACGCCGTTCGTACCAACACCTTTGCAGCATTGGATCGAGGCGTACCCGTGGTCATCGGGACGTCCGGCCTTTCTGCTGACGACTTCGCCGAGATAGATCGCCGCGCCACCGAAAACGGCATCGGCGTTGTCGCATCGGGCAACTTCTCGCTGACAGCAGCGATGGCGCAGGCAGCCGCGCTGCTCGTTGCGCGTCACCTGCCGACCCGGGAGATCCTCGACTACGCCTCGGCCGGCAAACCGGACGCTCCCAGCGGTACGGCTCGCGAACTGGCCGAACGCCTGGCCGAGGTGCGACCGAACTCGGTCCAGATGCCGCCCGAGCAGACCAGCGGCCACATCGACGCTCGCGGGACCACCGTGGCGGGGACGCAGGTCCATTCACTTCGGCTGCCCAGCTTTGTCGCGTCGACCGAAGTTGTGTTCGCACTCCCGGACGAGCGCTTGTCGATTCGCCACGACGCCGGCGATACGCCGACCCCGTACGTCGGCGGCACGTTGCTGGCGGTCCGGGCGGTACTGGGTCGCACCGGACTGACGCGTGGGCTGGACACACTTCTCCTCGCCGAATGATCGGGGCAGAGTTGGAGATCGGAGGAGCGCAAGCAGCGTCTCTCGGCAGACGTCGCGGAATGGAGCAACCATGTCAGAGTCCGCGCCCTACATCGACTACGACAACCTGCCCACCCCCAGCGCCGAACAGGGCATCCTGGCGACGCTGTTCATCACCGTCCGCAAGGTCGCCCGCTCCCGGGACTTCTACTCGCGTGTACTCGGCGGCACCGTCGTGCTGGAAGAGAACCCGTGCATCGTCAAACTGTCGAACTCGTGGATCATCATGAATCCCGGTGGGCCGCCCACGCCTGACAAGCCTGGCATCTCCGTGGTCGACTACCAGCCCGGCGACACCACGTCGATCTTCCTGAACCTGCGGGTCGCCGACATCCAAGCCTGCTATGAGGAGTGGAAGTCGAAGGGGGCCGAGTTCGTGACGCCGCCGATCGACCGCGGGGCAGAGATCCGCTGTTACATGCGAGACCCGGACGGCTACCTCATCGAGGTCGGCCAGGCCACGGGTCTGCTCCACGGCGAGCTCGCCAAGAAGCGTCCGGAGGACCTTCCTGGCTGACGGCCGCTGCCGAATGTTGGCGTGAAATTGCGCGTGCCGACGAGAGTTGGCGCAATGTCGCACCAACACTTGGGCAGGTTTGGCACCTCAGCCGGGCTGGTCGGGTTCGTCCCGGGTCATGGTCAGGCTGGAGCGATAGGCATCGGATCCGCCGGGTGTCTTGCTTCCGCTTCGGTACGGCGCTTGGCCCGCCGGCCACACCTCGATCGCGCGGAACGAGTACCCGTCCTGCTCCGCTCGTTCGTAGTCCAGCGTCACCGGCTGACCCGCCCACAGGGCTCGATAGCCGGGCATTTGAACGGACGTGAAGTGTGCCCAGCACCCGCCCGGGGTCTCCGGAGAGTCGATCACCCCCCAGCCCTCATCGTCGTGCCACACGCGAACGACCCCACCGACTCCCATGCCTCGCTTCTCCCGCCCTAGCCCCGGACGATCATGAGTCTTCGTCGTCGGCACGTAGCCAGCGGTCGAAGAACTCACGTACGCGGCGCATCAGATCCTCTTGGTGACGGCGCTCCTTGATGCCGTGCGGCTCGCGAGGATAGGTCACCAGATCGACCGGCACGTCACGGTCGCGCAATGCCCGGTGGAAGCCGATCGCCTGGCTGACCGGTACCCGCTCGTCCTTCTCGCCGTGCAGGATCAGCAGTGGAGTGGTGCATCGCGAGGCGTAGGAGATCGGCGAGCGCTCGACCGCCCGAAGGGGACCTGGGCCGTCCCACGGCAGGCTGCCGGCGAGCTGTCCTTCGAACGTCGGTAGATCGCTGGTCAGCGCCATCATGTTCCAGTCGCTGATCCCGGCACCCATCACGGCGGCTGCAAACCGGTCGGTCTGGGTCACCGCCCAGGCCGTGAGGAAGCCGCCCTGGCTCCAGCCGCCGATGCCCAGCCGATCCGGGTCGGCGATACCGCGCGCGACCGCCGTGTCGACGGCTGCGATCACGTCGCCGTACTCGTCGCCGCCCATGTCCCCATCGGCCAGTGCGGCGAACTCGTCGCCGTGCCCGAGTCCGCCGCGGTAGTTGGGCTTCAGCACGACGTAGCCGGCCGTCGCCAGCAGTTGTCCCCAGTTGAGTGGCCAGATCTGCAGCGACCGCCCGGACCGTCCGTACGGCCCGCCGTGCGGCAACACGATCATCGGCGCCGGTCCGTCCGGCGGCTCCGGCGGCCGAATCAGGATGCCGTCGAGCTCACGCCCGTCGGCCGCGGTGTAGGTGAAGTCCTCGACGCTGCCCAGCGCCTTGCCGTCCAGCGGAGCCCCGTGGTTCGACCGCGCTCGCAGTTGGTCGATCGGGCCGGCCCACACCTCGGGCCAGCGGTCCAGCCGATGCGCGACGGCAGCGATCACGCCGCCCGGTCCGACGTCATAGGCGTCGATGTCGCCCGGCGAGTCCCAGATCGTCTCGCGCGACCCATCGGCCGGGTCGCACCACTCCAGACGGGAGCCCAGACCGTCCGCGATGGCGATCACCACCCGGTGGTCGTCCGGCAGCACGCGCACTCCGACGCCGCATCGCGGCTCGTCACGCTGCGGGCCGATCACCACCGGCTCGGCGCCCTCCTCGACACCGACCGACCACACCGTCCACGCCGACGTCGCCCGCGGCCGATGCGGCGTGACATAGACCAGCCGGGTGCCGTCGCGGGTCCAGGCCAAGTCTTCGGGACCCCCGGGCGCCGCGCACAGCCGCCACGCCTCGGCACCGTCTGCGCTCACCACCCAGATGCTCGTACTCCAGCCGTCGTCGAGCTGCGGGGTGTCCTGGGCGATTACCGCGAGCCGGGTGCCGTCGGGCGACCAGGCCACATCGGTCACCTGCAGGTCGGGATCCCACACCACCTCGACCTCGCCGGTCGCGACCGAGACTCGGTGCACGCGCTGGAACGGCCAGTGCTCGCCGTAGACGTCGGCGTCGTCGCGCTCCTTCTCCCGACGCTCGTCCTCGTCGTCCGGCTCGTCGGCGGCCAGGAAGACGATCGATTCACCATCCGGCGACCAGACCGGCGCGGTGACGTCCCGCTTGCGTACGACCAGCGGCTCGGCCTCTCCACCACGCAGGTCGAGGACGTACAACCCGGCCGTGCCTCGCTCCTTGCGGTCGGAGCAGAACGCCAGCCGCCGCCCGTCCGGCGCCCAGCGTGGCGAAGTGTCGTTGGCGTCGCGCGTCCACCGCCGGGCCGGCTCGTCGTCATCAAGTGCGACGACCCACAAACCGCTCTCGCCGTGCTCGCCCTCGGCGCCCAGAACTCCGGCCGACCAAGCGACATGTCGGCCGTCCGGGGCGACCCGGA
>DATFRX010000240.1:0-5043 GCA_035262905.1 Nocardioidaceae bacterium | reverse complement strand
GGCCTTCGCCCGAGTCGATTCGCTGATGACGCCCGCGAGGTACTCCGCGTCGTCCTTGACCCAGCCGAGCAGGGCCGAGCCACGCGTGTGCTGCCAGGTCTGTCCGAGGAAGTAGAGGCCGGGAGATCGAGTGACTCCGCGTTGATGGATCGGGCGACCGCGGTCGTCGATCACGGGAGCCTCGATCCAGGAGTAGTCGCCGCTGAAGCCGGTCGCCCAGACCACCGTGCCGACCCGGAGCTTCGTGCCGTCGCTGAAGGCCACCTCCGTGTCATTGGCATCGACCGCGCGCGGATGCATGCGCACACCACGGCGCCGCAGCGCGCGGGGACGCGAGCCGATCAGCGTGTCCTTGCCGGCCAGCCGGCGCCCGATCCTCGACTCGGCCGACTTGCGGATCAGGCCGGTGGCGTCGAGGTACCAGAACAGATCCCGGCCGAGGATCCGCTGCGGCAGCGGCTTCTGCCGCGAGCCGACCGACAGGTGGACCTCATACGTGGCGGCCAGCTCCTCGGCGATCTGGAAGCCGGAGTTGCCGCCGCCGACCACGACGACCGGCCCGGACGTGATGTCCTCGGGGCGGCGGTAGTCGCTGCTGTGGAGCTGGCGCACCTCCGGATCGAGCTGCGCCGCGATCGGCGGCACGACCGGCTGCTGGAACGGGCCGGTGGCGACGACGACCGCATCGGCGCGGTACGTCCGGTCACGCGCGACGACCTCGTACCCGCTGCCGACCTGGCTGAGCGACCGGACCCGGCTGTCCAGCTGGACCGGCAGCTCGAACCGGCGGGCGTAGTCGGTCAGATAGTCGGCGACCTCGTCACGGGTCGGATAGCGGTCCGGCTCGCCGGGAAACGGCTGCCCGGGAAGTCCGCTGTAGCGGGCCGGGGTGAACAGCCGCAGCGAGTCCCACCGCTGCCGCCAGGCCGCCGCCGGCTCCGCAGCCGCTTCCAGGATCGTGTACTCGAAGTTCAGGCGGAACAGGAAATAGCCGAGCGCGAGACCGGCCTGTCCTCCCCCGACGATGATGACGTCGTAGCGATCGGTCGCCTTGTCCACTGGTGGTTCGCTCCCCTTGAGTCTGGCGGGCCGCCGACATGGCAGTGCCGGGCTCGATCACCAAGCATGCAGCCGTCGCGCCCGAAATGGGGAGGACTTGAGTCCCGATTTCATGGGCCGGACAACCTCTGTACGGGGCCTGGGCTCTGGGCTAGCGAGGCGCGGTCAGCCTTCGAGTACGACGACGGCCGAGGCGATGTCGCCGTCGTGCGAGATCGACAGGTGGGCCGTGTCGGCGCCGAGCTTCTCGGCCAGCGCCGCGACTCCTCCGGTCATCGTCAGCAGCGGCTTGCCGTCGGGGTCGTTGCGGACCTCGGCGTCGAGCCAGGACAGTCCGGTCGGTGCCCCGAGCGCCTTGGCCAGCGCCTCCTTCGCCGCGAACCGGCCGGCCAGCGAGCCCAGCGGCAGTCCGCGCTCGACGGCGGTGAAGACCCGCTGCCGCATCGCCGGCGTCCGCTCCAGGGTCTGACCGAACCGCACCACGTCGACCACGTCGATGCCGACCCCGACGATCACAGCGCCCTCACTCCACCGTGACCGACTTGGCCAGGTTGCGCGGCTGGTCGACGTCGTGACCGAGCCGGCTCGCGAGGGCACATGCGAAGATCTGCAGCGGGACCGTCGACACCAGCGGCTGCAGCAGCGTCGGCACCTTCGGCAGCCTGATCACGTGCGACGCGTAGGCGGTGACGTCGTCGTCGCCGTCCTCGACGAGCACGATCGTCCGCGCCCCCCGCGACCTGATCTCCTGGATGTTGCTGACGACCTTGCCGTGAAGCAGGTCGCGCCCTCGGGGTGGCACGACCACGAAGACCGGCACGCCCTCCTCGATCAGCGCGATCGGCCCGTGTTTGAGCTCGCCTGCTGCGAACCCCTCGGCATGCAGGTAGGCGAGCTCCTTGAGCTTGAGCGCTCCCTCCAGCGCCACCGGGTAACCGACGTGGCGACCGAGGAACAGGAACGACTTCGCCCCGGCGAGCTCGTCGGCGAGGGCGCGCACCTGGTCGGCCTCTCCGAGCAGCCGGGTGATGCCGTCGGGTACCGCTTCCAGCGCTCGTACGATCGCGTTGATCTCGTCGCCGAACTTCATCCCGCGTACCTGGGCGAGATAGAGACCGAGCAGGTAGCAGGCGACGATCTGCGCCAGGAACGACTTCGTGGCGGCGACGCCCACCTCAGGTCCGGCGTGGGTGTAGATGACCGCGTCCGACTCCCGCGGGATCGTCGAGCCGTTGGTGTTGCAGACCGCGAGCACCCGCGCGTGTTGCAGCCGGGCATGGCGGATCGCCATCAGCGTGTCCATCGTCTCGCCGGACTGGCTGATCGCGACGACCAGCGTCGACCGGCCGACCACCGGGTCGCGGTAGCGGAACTCACTGGCCAGCTCGACCTCGCAGGGCAGCCGGGTCCAGTGCTCGATGGCGTACTTCGCGACCAGTCCGGCATAGAACGCGGTACCGCAGGCGATGATGATGACCTTGTCGATCTGGCGCAGTTCGTCGTCGGACAGCCGCATCTCGTCGAGCTGCAGCGAACCGTCGCTGGCATGCCGGCCGAGCAGCGTATTGGCCACCGCCTCCGGCTGCTCGTCGATCTCCTTGAGCATGAACCACTCGTAGCCGCCCTTCTCGGCGGCCGCGGCGTCCCAGTCGACGTGGTAGTCGCTGGTCGTGGCCGGCCGCCCGTCGAAGTCGGTGACGACGATCTCGTCCTCGGTCAGCACGACGACCTGGTCCTGGCCCAGCTCGATCGCCTCGCGGGTGTGCTCGATGAACGCGGTGACGTCGGAGGCGACGAAGTTCTCACCCTTGCCGCGGCCGACGACCAGCGGCGAGCTGCGCCGGGCGGCAGCCACGACGTCGGACTGCTCCGCGTCGACGACGACCAGCGTGAAGGCGCCCTCGAGCAGCTGGCACACGGCCCGGAGCGCGTCGCCGATGTCGGCTCCCTCGGCCAGCCGCTCCTCGAGCAGATGCGCGACGGCCTCGGTGTCGGTGTCGGACGTCAGCTCGTGGCCCCGCTCCTCGAGTCCGGCCCGGAGGGCGGCGAAGTTCTCGATGATGCCGTTGTGGATGACCGCGACCCGGCCGTGGCAGTCGACGTGCGGGTGCGCGTTGCGGTCGGTCGGCGGGCCGTGCGTGGCCCAACGGGTGTGGCCGATGCCGGTCGTCGCCGGCGGCAGCGGGTTCTCCGACAGCGCCTTGTCCAGGTTCGCCAGCTTGCCGGCCCGCTTCGCGACCCGGACCGCGCCGCCCTCCAGCAGCGCAATTCCGGCGGAGTCGTAGCCCCGGTACTCCAGCCGCCGCAGGCCGTCCACGACGATGTCCTGCGCCGGCCGCGCTCCCACATATCCGACGATGCCGCACATGCGGATCACCCTAGTCGGCTCGCTCCTGACTCCACCGCCGCCTCTGGCCCGCCCGAGGGGTCGAGAGAGGATGGTCGCCATGTCCTCGTCTCCGTACGTCGAGCTGGATCGGGCCACCTGGGCGGCGCTGGCCGAGCGGGTCGACCAGCCGCTCACCCCGACCGAGGTCGCCCGCGTCCGCAGTCTCGGCGACGAGCTCGACGTCGAGGAAGTACGTCACGTCTACCTGCCGCTGTCGGAGCTGCTCAGCCTGTACGTACAACACACCGGTGGTTTGTTCCGGGCCACCGAGTCGTTCCTCCACCAGCCGCAGGAGGAACGAACACCGTTCGTCATCGGCATTGCGGGCTCGGTCGCGGTCGGCAAGTCGACCACGGCCAGGCTGCTCAAGGAGCTGCTGTCGCGCTGGGGGCCGGAGCATCCGCGGGTCGAGCTCGTCACGACCGACGGCTTCCTGCTGCCCAACGCCGAACTCGAGGCGCGTGGCCTGCTGCAACGCAAGGGATTCCCCGAGTCGTACGACCGCAGGGCACTGCTGCGCTTCATCATCGACCTGAAGTCGGGCGCCGAGGAGGTCAAGGCGCCGATCTACTCGCATCTGCGCTACGACATCACCGACGAGTACGTCGTGCTGCGGCGGCCGGACATCGTCTTGTTCGAGGGGCTGAACGTGCTGCAGCCGGCTCGGGCCCGGCGCGACCGGCGACAGCGGCTGGCCGTCAGCGACTTCTTCGACTTCTCGGTCTACGTCGACGCGGCCGCGGCCGACATCCGGCAGTGGTACGTCGAGCGCTTCCTCCGGCTGCGCGAGACGGCCTTCCGCGAGCCCGAGTCGTACTTCCGGCGCTACGCGGACCTCACCCACGACCAGGCCGTCGCCCAGGCGAAGTCGCTCTGGGACGGCATCAACGGGCCGAACCTGGCCGAGAACATCGCCCCGACACGCGGCCGGGCGTCCCTCGTACTCCGCAAGGACGCCGACCACTCGGTCCGCTGGGTCCGGCTCCGCAAGCTCTGACCAATCGGCTCGGTCGAGTCCGCAGCAACCGATACTTGGGGCGTGACGACTCGTGACCGCTGGGCCGAGTGGCTGCTCCAGCGTCGGCATGGTGGTGATCCGGAACGACGACAGGAGATGGTCGCCCACCTGGCCGGCGTCCGGGACAGCGTGCTCGACCGAGCCGAGCTCGCGGCCGGCGACACGGTGCTGGACGTCGGATGCGGCGACGGCTTGATCGCCTTCGGAGCCATCGATCGGGTCGGCCCGGACGGCAAGGTGATCTTCTCCGACGTCTCAGCCGAACTCCTGGGTGTATGCCGGCAGCAGGCCGTCGAGATCGGTGTCATGGACTGCTGCGAATTCGTCCAGGCCTCGGCCGACGGACTCGACGCCGTCGCCGACGGATCTGTCGACGCCATCACGACCCGATCGGTACTGATCTATGTCGGTGACAAGTCGGCCTGCTTCCACGAGTTCTATCGCGTGCTGCGTACGGGCGGCCGACTCAGCGTGTTCGAGCCGATCAACGGCTATCCGCTCTGGGAGGCTGACAACACGTACTGCGGCTACGACGTCGGTCCGGTGGCCGAGCTGTCCGCCAAGCTCACGGCGGTGT
>DATFRX010000239.1:0-4771 GCA_035262905.1 Nocardioidaceae bacterium | reverse complement strand
GAGCAACCTGCTGGCGCATCATCTCAACCTCCTGGAAGCGGCAGTTCTGCTCGAGCGGGTGGACTCCGAGGGCGATCAGCGCCGCCGCTACGTACGGCTGCGCGTTGAGAGTCTGAGTGACCTGGTGCCGGCGGGATGGCGGTCTGCGCGGCGGGTGGTGTTCGTGTGCACGCAGAACTCGGCTCGATCGCAGCTTGCGGCGGCGGTGTGGGCCAAGCACAGCCCGGTGCCAAGCGCCTCGGCGGGTACCCGTCCCGCCTCCCGTATCCATCCTCAGGCCGCGAGTGTCGCCCGCCGGCACGGCCTGTCGCTCGGCCGTGCTCGTACGTCCCATGTCGACGACGTACTGGACGGCGGCGACCTGGTTGTGGCCGTCTGCGACAACGCCCACGAGCAGCTCGGGTCACGTGCACCGGATCGGTTGCACTGGTCAGTTCCTGATCCGGCCCGCGATCCGACCTCCGAGGTGTTCGAGCGAGTCTTCGACGACATCACTATCCGGATCGACCGGCTCGCGCCCGCCGTCCACCACCCTGGAGACACCGATGCCTGAGACCCAGGACTACCACCGGCATGACCTGAGCATCGACCAGCAACTCGCGCTGCGCAGCTCCGCCACTCATCTGCAACGAGAGTTCGACGGCGAGGGGCATCATGACGGACGACCGATCGTGTTGTTCCTGTGCGTGCACAACGCCGGTCGCAGCCAGATGGCGATGGGCTTCTTCCAGCATCTCGCCGGCGACCGCGCGATCGCCTGGTCGGGCGGCACCGAGCCCGGCAACGAGGTCAACCCGGCTGCGATCGCCGTCATGGGCGAGCGCGGCATCGATATCACCGCCGAGTTCCCCAAGCCCTGGACCGACGAGATCGTCCAGGCCGCCGACGTCGTCATCACGATGGGCTGTGGTGACTCCTGTCCGCTGTACCCCGGCAAGCGCTACCTCGACTGGGAGCTCGACGATCCCGCCGGCAAGTCGGTCGATGAAGTACGGCCGGTACGCGACGAGATCGAACGCCGCGTCCGCCAACTCCTCGACCAGCTCCAGATCCCCGCACGCGGCTGACTCAATGAGCCATTGTCCTGGCATGTATGCAGGAATCCGGCGGCACGAATGCCTTGATCGGCGCAATTCGAGGGTGGTGCGCTGACGCGGGTTCGCGTACTGTCGTCGGCCGTGAGGGTTTCTGAGAGCCCGCGCCTGAAACCGCCTCACGTTGACGACACGCTGCGGCTGTTGCCGGTGCGACCGGCGCTGCCAGGCCTGGGGGCGAAGGTTCCGCCAGTGTTCGTCGACGCGACCGGCCGGCGCGCGTATCGGCTGCGTCGCTGGCGTTGGGTCGTCGTGGTGCCGGCGACGGCGTATCTGGTGGCTGTGGCCAGTAGCTTGCTGGGTGGGCCGTCGCTGCCGTCGGCGTTGTTGCTCGTCGACCGGCCGGGCCAGGGTGCCACGCCGCATGACCGCGATGCGTTGACGCCGGAAGGCAATCTCGGATCCGCGCCGGCGGTCTCGGCGGAGGAGCTGGCTGGGTCGGTCGTACGTGGTGGTGAGACGACGGACTCGGCGCCTGGTGGCGTGGCTGCTCCTCATCCGAAGGCCAAGAAGTCGTCCGGGCCGGCGACGGGGAAGGGCAAGTCCGGCGAGACGCCTGCCGCGGAGCGTCCCGGGACGCGCGGCCAGCCGTCGCAGCGCGTTCGGGGGAATGGCCACAAGGCAAACCCTGGCCATGGGAGCGCCGGTCAGGCCAAGGGTCATGATCCCGACCACGTCGGCAACGGTCGGCTCGGAGGCAAGGCAGCGCAGGGTTCTCGGCAGACGCGGGCGGCCGGCTCGGGGTGACCAGGCGTCGTGTGGCGCGCCATCGAGGCGCACGCGCTGTCCCGGCGCACACGCATTGGCTGCTACTGGCGTTGTTGTTGTCGACACTCGCGTGTGCGTTGCTGGTCCAGGGTTACAGCCGTCACATGTTCGGCACCGGGAGCGATGTACGCCCGCCGGGTGAGGCCGGTTCGGTACCGAACTCGGTCACCCGTGGTGGCCCGGTCATCACCGACGTGGGCCGACGGGTCCATACGCTGCAGCCGCGGCGCTTCACCGTGGCGCTCACCTTCGACGACGGTCCGGACCCGCATTGGACGCCGCGCATCCTGGACGTGCTGCGCGAGCACGACGTACACGCGACGTTCTTCGTGCTCGGAGCGAAGGCCGCTGAGTACCCCGGTCTCGTGCGCCGGATCGTGGATGAGGGCCACGAGCTCGGGCTCCACGGGTTCGTCCATGCCGACCTCGGGGCGGTCAGCGCCTGGCGTCGTGACCTGGAGCTTCGCGAATCGCAGCTCGCGGTCGCGGGTGCTGCCCAGGTCTCCACGACGCTGCTGCGCCCGCCCTACTCGTCGACCAACGCGGCGGTCGACGACGTGCAGTGGCACCTGATGCGGGGGCTATCGGAGGACGGCTTCCTCACGATCCTGTCGACGATGGACAGCGAGGACTGGCGGACGCCGGGTGTGAAGCACATCGTGGCGAACTCGATGCCGAAGGGTCGTGCCGGCCAGATTCTGCTGATGCACGATGCGGGCGGCGACCGGAGCCAGACCGTCGCCGCACTCGACCGGGTGCTCCCACGGCTCACGCGTCGGGGCTACCAGGTCGGAAGTGTAGGCGAGACGACGGGGCTGCTCGGCGCGAACCAGCCGGCCAGTAGCGAGGACAGATGGGTCGGCTTTGCGGTCATCGCCGCCTTCCAGGCCAGTGACTGGGTGCTGCGGGTGTTGTCCTGGATGCTGGTCGCTGCCGGTGTGCTCGCGGCCGGGCGCGGTCTCGTTCTCGTCGACGCTGCGCGACGTCACCACCGTCACCATCGTCGCCGTGCGCGTCGTCGGGCCCGTCGCCGGCGGGACCTGGTGACCGGGCCGGTCTCCATCGTCGTCCCCGCCTACAACGAAGCCGCCGGCATCGAAGCCGCCGTCCGCTCGCTGGTCGCCTCCGACCAACGGGTCGAGGTGATCGTGGTCGACGACGGTTCCACCGACGACACGGCCGCGATCGTCGAGCGCCTCGGCCTTCCCGGTGTGCGGCTCATCCGGCAGGCCAACGCCGGCAAGCCGGCCGCGTTGAACACCGGGATCGCGGCTGCCACCTACGACCTGGTCGTGATGGTGGACGGCGACACCGTCTTCGAGCCGGGCACCGTCCGGCGGCTCATCCAGCCGTTCTCCGATCCCGGCGTCGGCGCGGTCTCGGGGAACGCCAAGGTCGCCAACCGGTCCGGACTGCTCGGCCGGTGGCAGCACATCGAGTACGTCGTGGGCTTCAACCTCGACCGACGCATGTACGACCTCGCCAAATGCATGCCCACGGTGCCCGGGGCGATCGGCGCCTTCCGGCGGGTGGCTCTGATCGACGTCGGCGGTGTCAGCGATGCCACCTTGGCCGAGGACACCGACCTGACGATGGCATTGTGCCGCGCCGGCTGGCGGGTGGTCTACGAGCCCACCGCCTTGGCCTGGACCGAGGCGCCCGCCACGTTCGGGGCACTCTGGCGACAGCGTTATCGCTGGAGCTACGGCACGATCCAGGCGATGTGGAAACACCGCGGCGCCCTGCTCGGACGCGGCGCCGCCGGTCGGCTCGGCCGCCGTGGACTCACGTATCTGCTGCTCTTCCAGGTCCTGCTACCCCTGCTCGCTCCGGTCGTCGATGTCTTCGCCATCTACGGGTTGGTGTTCCTGGATCCCTGGCGCGTCGGCGGCCTCTGGCTCGGGTTCCTCGCCCTCCAAATGGCCATCAGCATCTACGCGTTCCGCCTCGACCGCGAACGCATGAGCCCCCTGTGGAGCCTCGCCCTCCAGCAGTTCGTCTACCGGCAACTCATGTACCTCGTCGTCATCCAGTCGGTCTGGACCGCGCTCGCCGGCACCCGGCTGCGCTGGCAGAGCATCGAACGGTACGGCACTCTCAGCGCCGGGCCCGATGGACCGATCAGCCGTACCGGCGACCCTGGACGGTTGAACTAGTGACCACCACCGTGGGGCAACGGATCCGACTTCGGTGGCAGCGGGCAGCAGGCCAACCACCCTGGCGTGGTGAGGACGAGCACGACGTTGGTCCCGTTGTACAGCGTGAGTCGCCGGCCGTCGACGTCGATGCGATCGCTGCCGTCCAGAGCGGCGTTGATGTTCACGCCGGGGCAGGCGATCAGGGTCTGCCCATCGGGTAATGCAGCCAGGTCGCCGTTGGGCCACAGCCGATAGCGGCCGGACTGGACGTTGCAGCCGTCCGATCCGATCCACCTGCCGTCCGAGCGGAGCTTCAGGTAGGTCTTGGTCGCTTCGCCGTCGGTGTAGCGCGGCAGCGGATGCCATATCAAGCCTTGATAGTCGGCTGGCGTGATCCGAGCCCAGCCGGCATACAGCGGATGCTCCGATCCAACCTGCGGCGCGTCATCCTGGCCCGACTGATCCCGGTCGCCTGCTGAGTCTTCGTCCGAGCTGGTACAGCCGGCAAGCATCAGCAGTGCTGCCAACCCGGCGACCGCCGCGCGCATCGTCATGCCGCCAACCTCCGGCGATTGAGACGACAGGCCCTTCGATCAGGTTCCGACCGGAGCATGTCAGGATCCGCTCGTGGAGGCAGCGCTCGTTTCGCGTGGGATGGCCGCTGCGGCGTCGCTTGCCGGTGCCCAGGGCCTGCGGGTCGACGAGGTCGTCGTCACCCAGAATTCGAACAAGCTCGCGCTGCGTCTGCTGCCGTGCGATGTGTTCGCGCGA
>DATFRX010000238.1:0-14473 GCA_035262905.1 Nocardioidaceae bacterium | reverse complement strand
GAGGGCTTCTGCCACCCGAGCCAGGGGTACGTCGGGCTGCACATCATGTACCAGCCGTTCTGAGGTGACAAGACGTGACAGTGCTTATATAAGTGCTGTTACACTTGCCGGGTGACCGACCCGACACCGCCCAATGACGACGTACGAGGACCGGATCCCACCGAGCAGAGCCGCTGGCGGCCGCTGCGGCTGCTCATGGCGGCGATGGACCGCGATATCGGCCGGCTCTACGAGGAGCGCGCCCTCGAGATGGTCCGTCCCCGATTCGTCATGCCGCTGATCCGGCTCGGTCGCAGCGGACCGATGACGATCCGGCAGCTCGCCGCTGGGCTCGACGTGACCCATTCGGCGATGAGCCAGACGGTGAGCGCACTGCGGCGAGACGGTCTGGTGCGCACCGTGGCGGGCTCCGACGCGCGTACCCGTGAGGTAGTGCTGACCGCGAAGGCCCGCGAACTCGTGCCGTTCCTCGAAGCCGAGTGGCGGGCGACCGAGCGGGCTGTCGCCGCGTTGGAGGACGAGATCACGTACCCCCTGAGCCAAGTGGTCCGCGACATCGAGTCCGCGCTGGAGCGTCGGTCGTTCCACGATCGGATCGTCGAGAGCCTCGAGCAGTCCGGCGAGGACCCGGCGTGAGGTCGCCGGTCCGGCTGGTCGACGTCCAGCCGCTTCGCGAGTCGGCTGCCTTCCGGCGGCTGTGGCTGGGCAACACGCTGTCCGGCCTCGGCGGCCAGCTCACCTTGGTGGCCGTGCTCTTCCAGACCTGGACGCTGACCGAAAGCACGGTCGCGGTCGGTGCGATCGGGCTCGCCCAGGCAGTGCCGATGGTTGTCTTCGGGCTGATCGGCGGAACCCTGGCGGACAGCGTCGACCGGCGGCGGCTGGTCCTTGCGACCACGATCGGCCAGCTCATGGTCACCGCGCTGCTCGCCGCCCAGGCACTCGCGGACGCGGGATCACTGCCGCTGCTGCTGGCGCTGGTCGGACTGCAGGGTATCTGCGCGGGACTGGGCGGCCCGGCGCGGCGAACGTTCCCGGTCCGGCTGCTGCCCGAGCAGTTGGTCAGCGCCGGACTCGCCCTCAATCACCTGAGCTTCCAGGTCAGCATGCTGGTCGGACCGGCGCTGGCCGGCGTGGTCATCGGGGTCTCAAGCGTCGGCGCCTGCTACGTCCTCGACGGCGTGACATTCGTCGGTGCGTTGTACGCCGTGCTGCGGCTGCCCTCGATGCGGCCGGTCGGCGACACCGATCGACCGGGGCTGCGCGCGATCTGGTCGGGTTGGCAGCTGCTGGCCCATCGACCGGTACTCCGCGGGACCCTCCTGGTCGACCTGCTCGCGACCGTACTCGCGATGCCGGTCGCACTCTTCCCCGCGATCAACGACGAGCGCTTCGGGGGCGATCCCGAGACGCTCGGCCTGTTCCTGTCGGCGATCGCCCTCGGCGGCATCGTTGCGGGCGCCGGATCCGGCCGGGCCACCCGATCGCCACGACCGGGCGTGATCATGCTGGCGGCAGCGACCGTCTGGGGCATCGGCATCGCGGGCTTCGGTCTCAGCGATCAGCTCTGGCTCGCGCTCGGCTGCCTTGCGGTCGCGGGAGCCGCCGACGTGCTCTCGGTGATCAGCCGCGGCACCATCGTCCAGTTGGCGACGCCGGACTCCTACCGCGGCCGGATCAGCGCCGTCGAGCACATCATCGGCGTCTCGGGTCCCGACGTCGGTAACTTCCGGGGCGGGCTGGTCGCCGGTGCGACGTCGGCGTCGTTCGCCCTCGTCTCGGGTGGCGCGCTTTGTGTCGCCGGCGTCGCTGCGGCCGCCGCGACCAACACCGCACTGCGCCGGTTCACGACCCGGCAGCGCGAGACGGTCGCCGCGATCGACTGAGCGACGCGGTCAGACGCCGAACTCGTACCTGGCGATCGGCTCGACCAACTCGTGCTCCTCGTACGCGAGGTGCGACAGCAGGCTGTCTGTCAACGTGTCGACGGCGGCTCCCAATGCGGCGAGGTCGTCCGGCTCGGTCAGATTGGAGACCAGCGACCGGTCGATCTGCTCGAGTACGCCATGGATCGCGTGATGCTCCTCGCCGAGTCGATCGAGCACCGGGCCGAGGGCTGGATCCCGAGACCGAAGGTACGGGAACAGCGCCCGATCCTCGAGGGTGTGATGCTGCGTGAGCACCCGGCAGTACGACGCGCAGTAGGCGCCGAGCGTCCAGTTGTTCTGCCGCATCGTCATGTCGTTGATCACCGACCGGGCCTGACCGGCATCGATCGCGCCGTCTCGCACCTGGTCGATCAGCTCGCGGATCTGGGCGAGCTCGGACCGGAAGTGGTTGTGGATGTCGATCAGGTGCTGAGCGTTCGACCGACCGCGGTCGGTGTACGTCGCGTCGTCGGTCGGCACCGGCCGGCTCGGACGGGTCGACTCGTCCCACGGCATCGACCGGCCGATCCGGACGCCGTCGTCGGGAGTCGGCTCGACTCCGAGGCCGACCGGCTGGGTCGTGACCGTCACGGTCGGCGCCGGCGCCACTGTGGTCGAACGCTCCTTGTCGACGAGCTCGCGCACCGCCGGCGCGATCTCCTCGGCGAACTGCTGGATGGCCCGTGGATCACCGGTCGTCAGGAGGAATCCGCTGATCCCCTCGCCGTGGGCCAGCTCGGTCAGCCCCTCGATCGAGATGTCGTCACCGAGGTTGAGCAGCCGCCGGATGTCGCGCGGCGAACGACCCGCCTCGGCAGCGGCTTCGTCGATGATCGCGTTGCCTTCGGCCAGCTGTCCCGGCTTCAGATAGGGAACCGACGGCAGCCAGCCGTCCGCGACCCGGCCGATGAGTCGCTGCATGCGCGGCTTGTACGCACCGAGCCAGATGCCGATGTCATGCGGCGGCTTCGGACCCCGCTTGGCGCCGTTGACCCGATAGTGCTTGCCCTTCACGCGTACACCGCCGGGCGTGTCCGGATCCCAGGTGGCCCGAATGATCTGGATCGCCTCGTCCAGCGCCTCGACGGCCTCGGCCGGCGACCGGCGCGGTCCGCCCATCGCCTCGATCGCGTCCCAGAACGCACCGGCGCCGAGCGCGAGCTCCAGCCGGCCGCCACTGAGGATGTCCAGGCTGGCGGCGCTTCGAGCCAGCACGGTCGGCGGCCGCATCGGCAGGTTGATCACGTTGGCCGACAGCCGGATCCGAGACGTCCGCGCCGCCACGTAGCTCAGTAGCGTCCAGGTGTCGAAGAACCTCGGCTGGTACGGATGGTCCTGGAAGGTCAGCAGGTCCAGCCCGACTCGATCGGCGAGCTCTGAGAGTCCCAGGACGTCGTCTGGGTCCTCGTTGGAGGGGACCAGATTCGCCCCGAACCAGAGGTCGTGTCCGTAGTCAGGCATCGGCCATCCTCGAGTCGCAATGTGGTTGACGATTCAACTATAGATCGCACCACAAAATCCGAGGCGTCACCGTCGGAATCGCTCGCGTAGCCGCTGCCAACCGGTCGGTCCGTCGCGCTCCCCCGGCTCCGGCCCGGCCACGATCGCCAGCCCGGCCCGCGCCCAGGCCTTGGTGCCGCCACGCATGGAGAAGGCCTCCCGACCGGATCGGGCGAACGCCTCGGCACCTCGCCGGGATCGGTTGCCGCCCAGCGAGCACACCGCGAGGACCTGGCCCGGCGGCAGATCGCGCACCCGTACCGGAATCAGGTCGAGCGGGATGTTGATCGCACCGGCGATATGGGCGTAGCCGTACTCAGCCGCCGTACGCACATCGACGACGAGGTCACCGGCCCGCCACATGGCATGCGCGACGTCCACCTCGATCTCCTCGGCAGCCGCCATGCCTCATGGTGCCATGACGCTCCTGAGTCGGGCAGTCCGAGCCGCGTATCGCAGGCCAAATCCACGGCAGACTTGGCGCATGCGGTCGATCCTGCGGTACAGCCCGTCGGCACATGCCAGTCGGGCGATGATGCGGATCCTCCGGCACAAGCGGAGTCTGGACAGCGCCGAACGGGTGCAGCGCGATGTCGAGCGTCGGTCGGTCCGGCCCCAGTCGTACGCGCCGCCGCGTCGACTGCGTCGCAAGGTCGACATCGAGGTCGGGTTCCGGCGGGACTGGCGCTGCTACGAGCTCACCCCACACGGCGAGGAGCCGGCCGTACGCGTGCTCTATCTCCACGGAGGGGCGTACATCGAGGAGATCGGGTCGATGCAGTGGACCGCCGTCGCGAAGCTCGCCGTCGAGGCACCGGCGCGAATCACCGTGCCGATCTACCCGCTCGCGCCGCACAGCACCGCCGCCACCACGGTCCCCACGGCGACCCGGATCGCGGCCGAGCTGCTCGACGAGCACGGGTCCGACGTGATGCTCATGGGCGACTCCGCCGGTGGCGCCCTCGCACTCGCCGTCGCCCAGCAGCTCCGCGACGAGTACGACCGGCAGCCGCGTCGGATCGTGCTCATCTCGCCGTGGCTGGATGCGACGCTGAGCAACCCCGCGATCCATGACGTCCATGCCCAAGACGCCGTACTCGCTGCGCCGGGCCTTGCCGAGGCCGGCCGGATCTACGCCGGGCATCTCGACCCGGCCGACCCGCTGGTGAGCCCGCTCCACGGCGACTTCACCGGCCTGGCGCCGACGACGGTTCTGTGCGGCACGCACGACATCCTCATCGCCGACTGCCGCGAGTTCGTCGCCCGGGCGCGGGCCTCCGGCGTCCATGTCGACTACGAAGAGCTGCCTCGCGGCCACCACAACTATCCGCTGTATCCGACTCGGCACGGCCGGTCCGCCCGCCACCACATCGCCCGGACCCTGACGGCGGACTGGCGCGGATCCGGCGGCTAGCGACTCGGCCCGTCGGCGTCGCGCAGGGTGGTCAGGATGTCGTCCCAGTGCGCGAGGAGCGTGCCGAGATGGGCGGTCTGCCGCCGGACGACGAGCTCGGCGCCGGGGACGTGCGCCTCGAACCATCGGCCGTTGCGCACAGGTGCGTTGGCATCAAGCTCGCCGTACCAAAGCCAGGTCGGGCAGCGCACCGACTCGGGCCGGAAGTCCCAGCTGCGGAACGTGACAGCCGCGTCGCGCAGGTAGCCGTCGGTCTGCCGGAGCGCCTCGCGGGTCGCCTCGGCCACATCGGCAGCCGGAAGCGCCGCCGTCAGCTCGGCATCCAGCGGATGCAGCTGCGCGGCCAGCCGGTCGACCACGGACTCGTCGTCGGTGTCGTCCGGTACGAGTTGCGCGATGTACGCCTCGAAGTCCGGATGCATCCGCTCGACGGCCGCGCTGACCGTACTCGTCGCGAGACCGCTAAAGAACTCTCGCTGCTCCGGATCCAGATCGTCGCGGTGCCACGGCGGATCCATCTCCGGTGCGATGGCCGGCGCCGCGACGACACCGACGGCTCGCACACGCACTGGATGCTTGACCGCGCAGGCGAGTGCGTACGGCCCGCCGAGCGACATGCCGAGCACGGCGAACCGCTCGACGTCCAACGCATCGGCGACCGCCACGATGTCGTCGGCGACCGAGACATGGTCGGACGCTGCCGGGTCGGACCGGCCGTATCCAGGTCGGTTGATCGCGATCAGGTCGATCCCGACGCGTACAGCGGCATCGGCGCCGGACCGGGCGATCAACCGGCTGTCCGGGGTGCCGGGCAGGAAGAGGACGGCCGATCCGGACGGCTCTCCACCGCGCCAGAGCTGCATCCGGCGACCATCCGGCAGGGTCACGAGATCGGAGTCAGCCACTGGTCCTCCAGCTCCAAATGCCTTGACTTCAGGTGCACTTGAAGTCCGAGGATGACATCGGCGGCGCCGGATGTTGCACGTCGGCGCGCCCACTCGACTCGGAGGTAACCGATGGACATGGAGGTGACCGCGTGGACGTCGCTCTACCACGCGATGCATGCGCAGGAGGAGCGGCGGCCGTTCTCGCGGGCCACCCTGAAGCGGATCGCGTCGTTCGCGCGGCCGCATCGCCGGCAGCTCATCCAGTTCCTCGTACTCAGCGTGCTGACCGCGATCCTCACGGTCGCCACGCCGATCCTGGCCGGGCGCGTCGTGGATGCGATCGTCAACGGCGAGTCGGAGAGCCTGGTGATCGGGCTCGCCTTCCTGATCGCGGCCATCGCCATCGCGGAGGCGGCGCTCGGCCTGATCAGTCGCTGGCTGTCGGCACGCATCGGTGAGGGTCTGATCCTCGATCTGCGTACGGCGGTCTTCGATCACGTCCAGACGATGCCGATCGCGTTCTTCACCCGTACTCGCACCGGCGCCCTGGTCAGCCGGCTCAACAACGACGTCATCGGCGCGCAGCGGGCGTTCAGCGACACGCTGTCCGGCGTCGTCAGCAACCTAGTGACGGTCCTGCTGACCTTCGCAGTGATGGTCAGCATCTCGTGGCAGGTCACGGTGCTGACCCTGGTGCTGCTTCCGGTGTTCGTGCTCCCCGCCAGGTTCATGGGCCGGCGCCTGGCGCGACTCGAACGCGAGGCCGCCGACCACAACGCGGCGATGGGCAACCAGATGACCGAGCGCTTCTCAGCGCCCGGCGCGACCCTGGTCAAGCTGTTCAGCCGTCCGACGATCGAGTCAGCGGAGTTCGAGAGCCGGGCCCGCCGGGTACGCGACATCGGCGTCCGGACCGCGATGGTGCAGTGGGTGTTCATCACCGCCCTGACCCTGGTGTCCGCGCTCGCACTCGCGCTGGTCTACGGACTGGGCGGCTTCTACGCACTTCGCGGGCAGCTCGACACCGGTGCCGTCGTGGCGCTCGCCCTGCTCCTCACCCGGCTTTACGCGCCGCTGACCGCGCTCGCCAGCGCCCGGGTCGAGGTGATGAGTGCGGTCGTGAGCTTCGACCGGGTCTTCGAGGTGCTCGACCTCGAGCCGCTGATCGCGGACAAGGACGACGCTCGACCGGTGCCGGACGGCCCGGTCGCGGTCGAGCTCGACCACGTCAACTTCAGCTATCCAGCCGCCGACAAGGTGTCCCTGGCCTCGCTGGAGGAGGTCGCGACCCTCGACACGCGCGGCGGCGTCGAGGTCATCCACGACATGTCGTTCCGGATCGAGCCGGGGCAGCTGGTGGCGCTGGTCGGCTCGTCCGGCGCCGGCAAGTCGACGATCGCCCAGCTGGTGCCCCGGCTCTACGACGTGGACAGCGGAGCCGTCCGGCTCTCGGGCGTGGACGTACGCGACCTGTCGGCCGAGTCGATCCGAGGGGCACTCGGCATGGTCACCCAGGACGGCCACCTGTTCCACGAGTCGGTACGGGCCAATCTGCTGCTGGCCCAGCCGGAGGCGACCGAGGACGAGCTGTGGGAGGTGCTCGACCGGGCCCGGCTCGCCGACCTGGTCGCCTCGCTGCCGGACGGTCTCGACACGGTCGTCGGCGAGCGCGGCTACCGGCTGTCCGGCGGCGAGCGGCAGCGGCTGACGATCGCGAGACTGCTGCTGGCCCGGCCGCGGATGGTGATTCTCGACGAGGCGACCGCGCATCTGGACTCGACGTCGGAGGCGGCCGTGCAGGCGGCGCTGACCGAGGCACTGGCCGGCCGGACCGCCCTGGTGATTGCGCACCGGCTGTCGACCGTACGAGCCGCCGATCTCATCCTCGTGATCGAGGACGGGCGTGTGGTCCAAAGCGGCACTCACGAGGAGCTGCTGGCCGCCGGCGGTCGCTACGAGGAGCTCTACCGGACCCAGTTCGAGCAGCAGCCGCGTACCGACCCGGTGGAGATCGCAGCGGGCTGATCCCGAAACGGCGCACCTGAAGCGGCTCAACCGCACCTGATCAGGTGCGGTGTGCCGAAAGAAGCTGGTCAGCCGGTCCCGGTGCCGGCCGGGGGCTGCTCGACCAGGAAGGCGCGGACGTCGCCCTCGGTGATGACGGCCATCATGCCGCTCAGCGACCGGGTCTCATGACTCTCGCCGGGCTCCCACAGCGCAGCATGCCCCGGCTTCAGCGGGTGCTCGGTGCCGTCGGCTCCCGAGACGATCGCGTCGCCCGCTACGACGAGAAACAATTGGCGCCGGACGGCCGCATGCCGGCCGATCCGGCCACCGGGGCCCAAGCGCAGGAAGGTCATCACCCCCCGAGCGATCTGTGCCATTGGTGTCACCGTGAATCGCTCGCTCCCAAAGTCCGTCACGGTACGGGCGCGATCGGCGTCGAGCTCGAGGATCCTCACACCGAAGGTGTATCAATTCCGGTGGGGCGACGGCGAGGATATCCCAGAAACTGGGCCACAAGGTCCGATTTGGCGGGGCCTTGGGCCTACCCCAAATCGGACGCTTTACGCCGCGTCCAGCCGCGGCCGGGCGCGGCTCCCGACGGCCGCTCAGCCCTGCTCGGTCCGCGTGTAGCTGAGCACGACAACGCCACTGCTGAAGCTGTGCTGGTCGGTCAGATCGAAGCGTCGCGGCACGAAGTCGCCAGCTCCGCCTGCTCCAGCTGCTCCGGCGCGGTGCCGCCCGGCAGGATCACGCCGAATCTCATCGCCATGCCTCCATCCTGGATGTCGAGAAGCTCGGCCCCGCTCCGACGTTTCACGTGAAGCGGGCCACCCAGGTCCAGGCTTATCAAAGGAACGGAGCTACTCATGAAGTACGTCATCTTGATCCACTCGAACCCGCAGCCGTGGGGCCACCCGACCGGTGACTTCGTCTCGGAGAACCAGGCGCTGCCGCAGGAGCAGCGAAAGCAGATGGGGGCCGACTTCGACGCACTGCTGGCCGACCTGTCGGAGCGAGGCGAGCTGGTCGGCGGCGAGGCGCTGGACGACCCCTCGAACGCCCGGCTCTACCGCTGGCGGGACGGCAAGCCGGTCGCGACCGACGGACCCTACGCCGAGGCCAAGGAGCACTTCGCCGGCTTCTTCCTGGTCGACGTGGCGAGCCGGGAGCGGGCCGAGGAGATCGCGACCCGGATGAGCGGCCCCGGCGAGACGGTCGAGCTCCGTCCGACCTGGACCTGGCCCGAATGATCGGCCCGGCCGGACGCTCCGGTTGTTCGCCGCCCGTTCGCCGGAGTGCCACTGCGTACGCCATGTTGACCGGCGAGGCTCCGGGCCATGAACCGTACTCTCGCCGCCGTACTCGCGGCCGCGGTCTCGACGGTGGGTGTCCTGCCGGCCGCGACCGCACGACCAGCTGACCCGCCGACGCCGGTCGTCACGACCGACAACGAGACGCCGGTGCTCTATGACGACGGCGCCGGCGGCAACGCGTCCGGCGACGACCCGGCGATCTGGGTCCACCCCGGTGACTCGTCCCGCTCGATCGTGATCGTGACCGCGAAGGAGGGTGGGCTTCGGGTCTACGACCTGGAGTCGAACGAGCTCCAGTCGCTGCCCGCCACCCCGGCGCCTCGGGCCGATGGCGTGGACGGGCGCTACAACAACGTCGACATCGCCTACGACCTGCGGCTCGGCGGCAAGACCGTCGACGTGGCGGTCGTCTCGGATCGCTACAACGACCAGCTGCGGTTCTTCGTGATCGACCCGGCCGGGGCCGACGCCGCGACGCCGCTGCGCGAGGTGACCGCGCCGGAGCAGGCGTTCCTGTTCAACCCCGATCGAGCCGCGGTCGACGAGGCGCACACCGCGTACGGCGTGGCCGTCTGGCAGCCGGGCGACGGGTCGACGTACGCGACGGTGACCCAGGAGAACACGACGATGATCGCGACCGCGCGCATCGTCTCGCGGAACGGTGCCCTTGCGTACACCGACGTCAAGCGCCTCAAGATGCCGAGCAGCTTCGCGCTGCCGGACGGCACGACCTGGGTGCCGTGCGACGAGCCCGGCGTCGGACCGCAGCTCGAGGGCTCGGCGGTCGACCAGCGCAGCGACAGCCTCTACGTGGCGCAGGAGGACGTCGGCGTGTGGCGAGTCCCGCTGCCGCTCGGAAGCGGAAAGCCGAAGCTGATCGACCGGGTCGCGGACTTCGGCATCCACGACGTCTTCAACCCCGACACCGAGGAGTGCGAGCCGGTCGACCCTGACGACACCGGATTCGGCGGACCCAACCTGGTCGCCGACGCCGAAGGAGTCGACGTCTACTACGCCCACGGCCGGACCGGCTACGTGATCGTGTCGAGCCAGGGCGACGACCGGTTCGCGGTCTACACGACGACCGGCACCAACAAGTCACTCGGCACCTTCAAGGTGGCGGGCGTCGGCGGCGTCGACAACATCAACGGCTCGGACGGCCTGGCCGTGACCAACCGGGTCGTCGGCGACTACCGCCAGGGACTCCTGGTCACGCACGACGAGCCCGAGTCCGGCCCGGGAGTCGATCCCGACCGCGACCCGACCAACTTCTCGTACGTCGACTGGGGCCAGGTCGCTCGTGCCCTGCACCTCAAGGTGACCACGAACGCCGGGAACGACCCCCGACTCGGCTGACATCGGCGCGCCCGCCGGGATCGGGCCCGGCGGGCTCCACAATGAGTCCATGACGTCCACGACCGGACCGCGAGTCGGCGCAGTCGCCCGCCGTACCCGCACCGTCCGCCAGCGCGACATCGAGCTGTTCACCGAGATCACCGGGGATCGCAACCCGCTGCACTATGACGAGGCACTCGCCGCGCAGTCGCGGTTCGGCGGTCTGGTCGTCCAGGGCGGCGTCACGTCGGGCCTGCTCAACGCGGTCGTGGCCGAGGATCTGCCGGGTCCGGGGAGCGTGTTCCTCGAGGTCGCCTGGAAGTTCCTCGCACCCGTACGGCCCGGTGACGTCATCACGGCCGAGGTCGAGGTGACGGCGGCCCGCGAGGACAAGCCGGTCACGACGCTGGCCACCCGGATCGTCAACCAGGACGACACCGTGGTCCTGGACGGCACGGCAGTCGTCTGGCGCGATCCGGAGGTAGCTCGCGCGTCGGATACGTCGGGCTAGACAGGCGAGTCAGCGCTACAGGATGACAGTCGGACCCTGGTCGACTGTGGTGCCGGACGGGAAGTGCTTGGTGGAGCCGACCGCCATCACCACCCGCTTGGGCAGCGCCCGGTAGCAGCGCACCGGGAACGACATCGTCACGACGTCCCGGCGGGGATGCCATCCGACCCGCGTCGCGCTGCAACGCTTGCGGGACACCTCGCCGTGTCGGTAGCGATAGAACTTCTTCGTCACCGACCCGTTGGCGTGGCCGGTCGCCGCCACACCGAAGCGCACCGAGTTGCGTCGGTTGGCCACCGCGAAGACGAGCTGACCGCGCTTGCGCAGGTTGCGTACATGAATCGTGGCGTGGGCGCCGTTGTCGTTGTGCCGGAACTGCACCTTGGTCACGTCATATCGGGCCGACGCGTCTCCACGCACGTCGACTGCGGTCTTTTCCGCTGCACTCGCCGGTCCGGCGAACCCGAGAACCATGACAGCTGCAGAGCCGATCACCATGGCTGGCTTGAGAAATCGCATCGGGCGAACGTAGCAGCGGCGCGGGCCACCGACCGTTCAGATGTGCAGGACCAGCCACCCACCGGCGATGTCGTACGTGACGCGGTATCGCCCGAGGTAGTCGGTGCCGATCAGGCCGTCGTAGATGATGTCCTGGAACTGCACCCGTGGCGCCTCCTGAGCGGTCTGCGGAGCATCCGCCAGGTGGACCGAACCGACGATCGTCGCGAAGTACCGGGTCCACTGATGCCCGGTCTCGTCGGTGCCGGTCGTCGTCTCCACCGCGGGATCGTCCAGCGACACCCCGCACTCAGCGAGAAACCGCGTGGTGAGGATCAGGTTGTTCGACCCGGTGTCGACCTCGACCCGGATCGTCCGACCGCTGGGGAGTACGAGCGGGACGAGCGGCGTCAGCGACGGACCGTCTCGCTCCACGTCGATCGGCACCACGACTGCGTCGGACTTCGCCTCGGACGCGGGTTCGATGGTGAGCGTGTTGCGATCAGGGTCGATCGTGGGCGGATAGCCGTCGAAGAAACCCGGCCCGAGGATCCCGGCGAACTGGTCGCCGAGGTCGATGGCACCGGCGACATGATCATCGACGCGGAGGTCGCCGAGCTGCACGGTCGGAAGCCGAACCAGCGGCACCTCCACGAGCTGACCCGACATCCGCCGGCCGGCGAACGACTCGCCGGTCGCCACGACATCGGGCCGATCCGCGATCGCCGACGACACCACCGTCAGGCCGATGCCGGTGTCCAGCAGGAACGAGTACGTGTCGTCGCCCACCCGTACCGGCACGCGGACGAAGTGCTCCAGGCGATCGAACGCGATGACAGAACTCACGATCGGATTATCCCGGCGGATCGACGACGTGTCGCAGATAGGCCCTCGGGTCGTCGAGGTAGCGACGCCAGTGGAAGACGAGATCGAGCTCGTCCCAGCTCGTACGCCGCAGCCCGTCGTCGCCGAGCTCGACGATGTCGGCGTCGGGCGTCGCCGCGAGAACCGGTGAGTGGGTCGCGCAGACGACCTGCGCACCGGATCGCCCGAGGCGGTGCATGAGCGAGACCAGGCTGAGACAGGACGAGAACGACAGCGCGGCCTCCGGCTCGTCCATCAGGTAGAGACCCGGCTCGGCGAACATTTCCTCGAAGACATGCAGGAAGCCCTCGCCGTGACTCATCGTCGTGACGTCCTCGCTCCAGTAGCCCGGCAGCTTGTTCTGCGTGATGGCCTCCATGAAGCCGAAGGCGGTCTCGGCCCGGAGGAAGTAGCCCTTCTGCTTGAGCCGAGTCCGCTGCTTCTGCCGATATCCGAGGTCAGTCAGCTCGAGCTCCAGCGACTCGCCGAGCACGGTCCGCGGCCGGTCGTTGACGTACTTGCGCCCGACCCGGCCACCGCGGGCATCCAGTCCGTATGCCTCGGCGATCGCCTCGACGACGGTGGACTTGCCGGAGCCGTTCTCGCCGACCAGGAACGTCACCGGCCGCGAGAAGACGAGTCCGGAGCGGCCGAGCTCGCGGACCGCCGGCACCGTGAACGGCCACTCGTCGCGATCCGACAGGCGCTCTTCGCGGAGGTACGCCTTGCTGACGAGCATGCGGCCATCTTCGCCGAGCGGATCGAGGTTGTCGGCGTCTCGGACATCCCAATCCGGCTTTTCGTCGTACCTGGGGTGATGTTGTCCGCCATCGACTGGAGTCACTTCCGATGTTCCGTACTGCCCTGATCGGCGTCCTCGCCTCTGTCGGCCTCGCGACGCTCGCTCCGGCCGCGGCCGCACCCACGCCGGCCGCACCGCCGGGACCCGAGCCCTTCCCGGACTGGATCGAACTGCCCGATGGCTTCCTGCCCGAAGGCATCGCGATCGGCTCCGGGCCGCGCGCGTGGTTCGGCTCGCGGGCCGACGGCGACATCTACCAGGCCAGCCTCGTCACCGGCGAGGGCCGCGTGATCAGCCAAGGTCCCGGCACTCCGTCGGTCGGCATGAAAGTGGATCAGCGCGGGCGGCTGTTCGTCGCCGGTGGGCAGGCGGGTGACGGTCGCGTCGTGAGCACCCGCACCGGCGAGATCCTGGCCAGCTACCAGTTCACGACCGAGCCGAGCTTCGTCAACGACGTCTTACTCACCCGGCACGCCGCCTGGTTCACCGACTCGAGCCGGGCCGAGCTCTACCGGCTGCCGCTCGGCCGCAACGGCGCGCTGCCGGCCGACGCCGAGTCCGTGCCACTGACCGGCGAGTGGCAGCAGACGCCGGGCTTCAACGCGAACGGCATCGCGCAGACGCCGGACCGGAGCGCCCTGCTGGTCGTGCAGTCGAGCACCGGCCTGCTGTTCCGGGTCGA
Organism: Nocardioidaceae bacterium; assembly: GCA_035262905.1. Lineage (GTDB taxonomy): Bacteria > Actinomycetota > Actinomycetes > Propionibacteriales > Nocardioidaceae > DATFRX01. The sequence continues at coordinate 732 of DATFRX010000238.1, read as the reverse complement.
CCCCGCGACCGGCGAGGCCACCCAGGTCGACCTCGGCGGCACCCTGCTGACCAACGGGGACGGGCTGCTCGTCGTCGGCCGGACGCTGTACGCCGTGCAGAACCAGGACAACCAGGTCGCTGAGATCCGGCTCAACCGGGCCGGCACCGCCGGGACCCTGGTCACGACGCACACCAGTCCGGACTTCGACACCCCGACGACCGTGGCGGCGTTCGGGCCGTGGCTGTACCTGCCCAACGCCCGGTTCAACACTGCACCGGCGCCGGACACGCCGTACTGGGTGACCCGCATCCGGCCCTGACACCGGCTGCTGAGTCCGCTCAGGAACGAAGGAAGGTCAAGACGGCCAGCACGCGTCGATGGTCACTCGCGTCCGGCGCGAGGTTCAGCTTGGTGAAGATGCTGCGTACATGGGCTTCGACCGTCTTGGCGCTGAGACAGAGCTCGGTCGACATCGCCAGATTCGACCGGCCCTGCGCCATGAGAGCGAGCACGCTGCGTTCGCGCTCGGTCAGCGTGGCGAGCGGATCCAGCTGCCGCTGCTTGGCGACCAGTCGCGCCACGAGCTCTGGATCGATCACGCAGTCGCCGTTCGCGACCCGCCGCAGGTCACCGTCGAACGCATCCAGGTCGGAGACGCGGTCCTTGAGCAGGTAGCCGACACCGTGACGGAGATCGGTCATCAGCTCGACGGCGACATGGGTCTCGACATGCTGCGAGAGGAGCAAAAGT
>DATFRX010000237.1:0-3694 GCA_035262905.1 Nocardioidaceae bacterium | reverse complement strand
CGGGCCTGACCGGGATGCGGACGCAACTCCTGGAGGTCGGCGGCGAACACCCGGTCGGTCCCGAGCAGCGCCTCGACGCTCATCGCCGCCGCGACATCGGCCGTGCGCAGCAGACTTCGCAAGTCGTGCAGCGCCAGCAGCAACATGCCGAGCATGCCGTCGGTGCCATTGATGAGGGCGAGGCCCTCCTTGGCCTCAAGTTGGACCGGCTGTTGACCGATCGCAGCGAGGGCCTCGCCCGCGGCGACCTTCGAGCCGGTCGCATCGCGTACCTCGCCCTCGCCGAGCAGCGCCAGTGCACAATGCGCAAGCGGCGCCAGGTCGCCGGAGCAGCCGAGACTCCCGTGTTCCAAGACGATCGGCGTCACGCCCGCGTTGAGCAGTCCGGCGATCGCCTGCGCCGTCTCGAGTCGGATGCCGGTACGGCCGGTGGCCAGCGTCGACAGTCGGAGCAGCATCAGGGCGCGTACGACCTCCCGCTCCACCTCGGGTCCGGACCCGGCGGCATGCGACCGGATCAGGCTGCGTTGCAGCTGGGCCCGACGGTCGGCCGCGATGTGCTTGGTGGCCAGCGCACCGAACCCGGTCGAGACGCCGTAGGTCGGCGTCGCCGAGGCGGCCAGCTCCTCGACGGACTTGCGGCTCTGCTCGATCGCGGTGACGGCGGTCGGTGCCAGCGCGATCGGCGCCCCGTGCCGAGCGACCGCGACGACGTCCTCGGCCGTCAGGGATCCGACGTCGACCGTGACGGTCGTCTGTTCCTGCGTACGCATGAGTCCATTGCACGCCCCCGACGGCCGTCCGGCCAGGGTGCTCGGGCAGTCTGCTGTCTCGTATCCGAGACAGCGCATACGCTCAAACCATGCGAGTGGGCCCACGATGAGCCGGCCGGTCCCGGCGGCGACGTCGACCCTGCGGGTGCTGCGATTCCTGGCGACCCAGCCGGGTCCGGTTCCGGCGTCCCGGATCGCCGACGCGGCCGGACTCCCCCGCTCGTCGACCTACGCCATGCTGCGAGCCATGCGGGCCGAGGGGTTCGTGACGCACTTCCCCGAGGATCGCCGATGGGGGCTCGGCATCGCCGCGTTCGAGATCGGCGCCGGCTACGCCCGCAGTCAGTCGCTGCAGCGGCTGGCCCGAGTGCGCCTGGCGCGGCTGGTCGACGCCGTCGGACAGTCCGCGCATCTGGCCGTACTCCATGGCCGCGAGGTCCTTTACGTGCTTGAGGAGCGGGCTCCCGGTCGACCGCCGCTGGTGACCGACGTCGGAGTACGGCTGCCGGCCCAGCTCACCGCGAGCGGGCGAGCCATCCTGGCGGCCCTCCCGGCCTCCCAGGTGAGAGCGCTGTTCCCCGATCGGGACGCCTTCGTCGACCGTCGCGGCTCCGGACCCCAGACCCTGCCGGAGTTGCGCCGCGTCCTCACCGACACGCGGCAACGCGGCTACGCCACCGAGGACGGCGAGATCACGCCCGGCTTCGCGTCGGTCGCCGCGGCGGTTGCGGCGCATGGCGGTCAGCCGGTTGCGGCGGTCGCGGTGACGTACGAGTCGGACCACGACGTCGAGGCGGATCGTCTCGTACGGCAGGTGCAGTCGACCGCCCTCGAGCTGTCGCATCGGATCGGCGGCTAGCGGTAAAGAATCTGCTGCCCGAAGTGACCGATCACCGCAATCGGCCGATAAGCTCTATTTTCCGGCCCTGATCCGATCGGCTCGCACGATTCGCCCGATCCACTGTTCAGACCGCACGCAATTGCCTAGAGTCGACAGGTTCGACGTACTCGACTCACAGACGCGAACGGAGCTGCCCATGTCTCGGTGGCATTTCAAGGGTGCGCTGGCGTGCCTCACCGCGACGTCGGCCGCCCTCGGACTCACCGGAGTCACCAGCGCTGATGCGGCCCGCATGCCAGCCAGCGCAGCATCCAACGCGGCGGCGTCCGTGACGACGTTCGAGGCCGCACCCGCCAGCCGCGAGCGCATGGGCTTCTACGACGCTCGTGAGTCCACCGGGGCCGCGGTGATCGCGCACGCGCAGGACACCGTCACCGACCCGGACGCCGCTGGACTGCCCGGGCTTCGGCGGCTGGCCGGACCAGCACCGATCATCTCGGTCGACCCGGTGACCGGAACCCCGGACAACCTGACCTCGCTCGACGGTTACCTCACGCCACGCAGCAACAAGTCCCCCCGCGAGGTCGCGCTCGACTACGTCCGCCAGCACGCCGACTCCCTCGGCCTCACAATCGCCGACCTCGACACGCTGCGACTGCGCTCCAGCTATCGCGACCCGGCCGGCATCCAGCACCTGTCGTGGATCCAGACCGTCGACGGCATCCCGGTCTTCGGCAACGGCCTGCGAGCGCATGTCACCAAGGACGGCCAGCTGATCGCGATTCAGGGTGCTCCGGTCAGCGGACTGGACGCACTCACCGAGGGCCTGTCGACCTCCCCGGACGTCGACGCCGCCCAGGCTCGCGAGTCGGCGGCCGAGGACGTCGGCGGCGAGGTCGACAGCGACGCGGGCGCGCGCGAGGCAGGGTCCAACGGTGCGACGACCTGGACCAACGGCGACTACTCCGACCCAGTCTGGTTCGTGACCGCCGACGGTGCGCACCTGGCCTGGTCGACCTACACCCAGGCAGGCGACGGGCTCGTCTACAGCCACGTCATCGACGCCGACTCCGGCGACGTGCTCTACCGCAACGACCTGGTCGACCACGATCGCGGCGACGCACAGGTCTTCGACTACTACCCAGGGGCTGCCAAGGGCGGCCAAGCCAAGGTGGTCAACCTCTTCCAGCGCGGCTGGCTGCGCCGCAACGCGACCTGGCTCGCCGGTCCCAACGTCTCGGCCTTCGCCGACGTCAACGACGACAACGACGTCACCAAGTCGGAGCAGACTCCGGTGCCGGGCACCAAGCACAAGGCGCAGTTCGAGCTGCGGCCGTTCAACGCCAACGCGCTGTGCTCGGAGAAGTTCGTCTGCACCTGGAATCCCAACGTCAAGTACTCCTGGCGCAAGAACAAGAAGGCCGACGTCACCAACGCCTTCTATCTCGCCAACAACTTCCACGACTACCTGGAGCAGCCTCCGATCGGATTCACCGCCGCGGCCGGCAACTTCGAGCGGGCCGACGGCGACCAAGTGCTGCTCAACGCGCTCGACGGCGCCGACACGGCGGGCGGCTTCCCGGACGGTGGGCACATCGACAACGCCAACATGTCGACCCCGCCCGACGGCACTCCGCCGACGATGCAGATGTACCTCTGGCACCTGCCCAAGGCGCCGAACTCGCTCGAGCCGTACCTGCCGACCAGCGGCGCGTTCGACGCCAGCGTGCTCTACCACGAGTACACCCACGGCCTGTCCAACCGGCTCGTCGTCGACGCCACCGGCAACTCGACGCTCAACAGCATCCAGGCCGGTGCGATGGGTGAGGCGTGGAGCGACTACTACGCGATGGACTTCCTTGTCAGCAAGGGATTCCAGCCCGACAGCACTGCCAAGGACGGCCAGGTGCTCGAGGGCAGATATCTGCTCGCCAACCAGTTCCCGTTCCGCACCATGGCGATGGACTGCGACCCGGGCTCGAAGGTCGGGAACTGCACGCAGATCGACGGGCAGACCAAGGGCGGTTACACGTACGGCGACTTCCCGGCCATCGGCGGCAGCCCCGAGGTGCACTCGAGC
>DATFRX010000236.1:0-3591 GCA_035262905.1 Nocardioidaceae bacterium | reverse complement strand
GACGTACGGAGCGAGGAAGAACAACCCCACCAGGGCGCCGACGAGCGCGAGTCCGACCGATCGGAACGGCCGCCAGGCCAGCTCCAGGCGGGAGCCCCATCGCGACAGGGTGAGGCTGGCCGGTCGCCAGGCGTCCTCGATCCGCTCGCCGACCGCCTCCCTGGTCCGTCGCCATCGGCCCGGCGGAGCCACCTTGACCGGGCCGCCGGGCTGGTCGTCGCCGAGCCGCATCCAGCGTAGGTAGACGGTGACGACCACGAGCAGCACCGCGACGTTGAGGACCGCGAGTGCGGCGGCCTCGCCCGCGTCGAGCTTCGCCGTGAAGGCCAGCTTGTACATGAAGGTGATCGTCGTGTCGGTGTCGAACCCCGGCAGGTTCCCCGTGATCACCCAGATGATCGGGAACGAGTTGAAGACGTAGATCGTGTTGAGCACGACCGCGACCACAATGGACGGCCGCAACAGCGGCAGCGTGACCTGCCGCCAGGCACGCAGCGGCCCGGCGCCGTCGACCCGGGCCGCCTCGCGGATCTCGGACGGGATCGTCTGCAGTCCGGCCAGGAGGACGTACGTCGTGAACGGGATCGAGACGATGATCCCGATGACGATCAGGCACCAGAACGCCGTACTCGTGTCCCGGAACCAGTCGACCGGCTGGTCGATCAGACCGAGGTCTGATAGCAGCCGGTTCAGGATGCCGAAGTCACGCTCGTAGATGTAGCGCCAGATCGTCGCGGTCATCACCAGCGACGCCGCCCACGGCACGATCAGCGCCCATCGCACCAGCCGGCGACCGGGGAACGCCGCGTTCAGCAACTGGGCCAATGCCATCGAGACCACGAGCGTGACGCCGACGACGACCACGACCCAGACGACGGTGTTGCGTACGACGTGGCCGAGCGCCGGCTCGTCGAACAGGGTCTGGAAGTTGCCGAGGCCGGCGAACCCTTGGGCCAGTCCGATCGAGTTGAGGTCGAGCAGGGAGGTCCGGACCATCTCGACCGCGGGATAGACCACCACGGCCGCGACCAGCACCAGTGTCGGTGCCAGCCACGGCCACAGCCGAGGCGGGCGCTCGGACCGACCGTTCATGTGGCTGGTCAGTTGGCGGATTCAGCGGTCTGTTGCAGGGTCCCGAGCACCGACGCCGGATCCGCGTCGGACTCCATCGCGGTGCCGAGTTGGGTCTGCACCGCCTTCTGCACCTGGTTCCACGCCGGATCGGTCGCGGGGTAGAACTGCGCGCTCGGGAGCAGGTCGATGCCCGGCCCGGCGATCGGGTCATCGGCCATCGCCTGGCTCGCGGAGTCCGTCGTTGGGAGGAAGCCCTCGGCCTTGATGAAGTCGAGGTAACGGTTCTTCTCGTAGACGAAGGAGAGGAACTTCTGTACCGGCTCGGTGTTGCCCGGCTTGTCGAAGGCCATCAGGTAGTCGGTGACACCGAGCGTGAACTCGGGGATGTTCGCATTCGCCCTCGGGAACGCGGTCGAGCCCCACTTGACGCCCGAGTCGGTCATGAAGCTGGTCTGGAAGGTGCCGAGCGGCATGATCGCGGTCATCGCCACGTCGCCCTGCGCGAAGCTCTCCCAGCAGCCATCGGTGCGGTTGGTCTTGCCCGGGTTGGGCTCGGTCACCTGGTCGTCGAGCGTGAGCTTGCGGAGGAAGTCCAGCGCCTGGACGTTGGCGTCGCTGTCGATCGTCCACTGGCCGCTGTCGTCCTGCCAGCCGCCACCGTTGGACCAGGCCCACAGCGAGAACTCGGCCTGGGACTCCTCGGCACCCAGGGGCAGGCAGTATCCGGTGTAGCCGGCGTCGGTCGCCTTCTTCGCGACGTCCTCGAGCTCGGCCCAGGTCGTCGGCGGCTTGGCGTTGATCTCCTTCAGGATGTCCTCGTTGTAGCCGAGGCTGCGAACGCTCGCGATGAACGGGATGCCGTACGCCGTGCCGTCCAGCTCGCCGTTGGGCACCAGCGAGTCGACCAGGTCGTCCTGCAGCGCCTGGTCGGCGACGTCGGACACCGGGTGGAGCAGATCGGACGCCGCGAACTGGCTGTAGGCGTTGAAGTTCAGCACGTCCGGGAAGCTCCGCGTCTGGGTCCAGGTCGGAACCTGCTCCAGCAGGGTGTTCCAGTCGATGACCTGTAGGTCGACGTTGATGTCAGGGTTGGCGTCCTCGAAATCGGAGACCGCTTTCTCCCAGAACGGCTGCGTCGCGTCGGAGTACTGCGCCATCACGACCTTGATCGAGCCGGCCGTCTCGCCGCTGCTTCCCGAATCACCGCCTCCCTCGCTGCACCCGGCGGCGACCAGCGCCCCCACTGCGACGATGGCGGCGATTTTCCGGATACTCTTCGATCTGTGCGGTGACGTCATGAAACGGCCCCTTGTCGGTCCCTTGCGACCGTCTGGCCGAAAGGTGAGTCGTACCTACAATCGGCGAAGCGTAGTCTGATCATCGACGCTCGTAAACAGCGTCAACCAGACAGAATCGCGCACTGACGCGACAGGATTCCGCGCGCCGCGATGCGTAGAGCGCCGAACGCCGGGCGCTGTAGCCTCCGGTCGTGAAAGATGGCGGCCCAAGGCGGCGCCGCCGGGCAGATCCACGGGGAGCGACACGTGAGCGAGCTTGCGACCGAGAGCGAACCGATGGACCGGTCCCGTCGATGGCAGTTGCTGCTCAACCTGCTCGCCGAGCGGGGCCGCCTGACCGTCGCCGACGCCGCGGACGCGCTCGGAGTGTCGGCGGCCACCGTGCGGCGAGACTTCGCGGCGTTGGCCGACCAGCAGCTCGCGACGCGGACCCACGGCGGTGTGGTCGCGACGTCGATCGCCTACGACCTGCCGGCCCGCTATCGGTCCACCGAACGCGCCGACGCGAAAGCACGGCTGGCGCAGGTCGCGGCGACCCTCGTCGAGCCCGCCATGGTCGTCGGCTTCAACGGGGGTACGACCACGACCGCGACGGCGCGTGAGCTTGCAGCGCGTCGCGATCTCGCCGAGGCCGGCGGCGACCAGGTCACCATCGTCACCAACGCACTCAACATCGCCACCGAGCTCGTGCTCCGGCCGCACCTTCGGACCATCTGCATCGGCGGCGTCGCCCGGCGCGAGTCGTACGAACTGCACGGCCCGTTCGCGTCACGGTTCCTGGCCGACCTGCGCATGGACCTGCTGCTGCTCGGCGTCGATGCTCTCACCGCCGCCGACGGGGCGATGTGCCGCCACTTGGGAGAGGCGGGCATCAACGCCGAGATGGTGCAACGCTCGCGACGGGTCGTGGTCGTGGCCACCGGCGACAAGCTGAGTCGGACCGCTGCCGCCCGGATCTGCCTGGCCGAGTCGATCGACGCGGTCGTCACCGACGACTCCGCCGACGCCGACGCCGTGACAGCCCTGGGCGCCGTCGGCGTCGACGTCCGCATCGTCTGACCTCACGCTCCACTGGGGGTAGGCAAATCCCGATACACGCCGGCGTGTTTCGGGATTTGACTACTACCGCCAGTGGAGCAGGGCATCCGTCCACGGGGTGAGTCGGCGGCTCGGTCCGCAGGTGGAGTCGGATCGCGGTCCGGCGCAGTACTGTCCGGGC
>DATFRX010000235.1:0-4679 GCA_035262905.1 Nocardioidaceae bacterium | reverse complement strand
CGAAGCCAGGCGATGCCGGCCGGACCGACCTCGTCGAACATGTGCACCGACAGGGCGGCTCCGAGCTGGACCGACAGCATCGCGGTGACCGCCATCGACCAGGCCGGAACCCGATCGGCCACCCCGATCCCCGACCAGCGCCGGGGTCCGCTCGCCCGCGTCGCCACCGACGTCGTGCCGGCCGGACGGTCAGTCATGATCGCCCTCCGCGCCGACGCCGGGCTCGATCACCGCCATCGCGAACCGAGACGCGTGGTCGGACAGGTTGCGATAGCCATGAGCGACATCGCCCGGGAACGACACCGCGTCGCCGGTGTCGAGGTCGTAGACCTGACCCTCGATCTCGAGCGCGATCTCGCCCTCCAGCAACAGCAGCAGCTCGCGGGTCCCTCGGCTGTGGGCCTCGCTGCGGTACTGATCGCCCGGTCCGAGGATCCAGTCCCACAGCTCCATGACGTCGGGCGGCTCGGTACCGGCGGCGAGCAGCGCCCGTCCCCCAGCCGGGCTGGTCCACAGCGCGGCGCGATCGACGTGCCGGGTGACCTGGATCCGACTCGGCTCGGGCGGCGCCACCAGGGCCGGCAGCCCCACACCGAGCGCGTCACTGATCCGCAGCAGCGTGGCGATGCTCGGGTTGGTAGCACCGTGCTCGATGTTGACCAGCATCCGGCGACTCACGCCGGCCTGCTCGGCCAGTCGCTCCAGGGTCCACGACCGGGCATGCCGCTCGCTGCGGACCCGGCTACCGATCAGGGCGCCGAGCTCGGCAACAGCGGTGCTGGTCATGAGTGCATCATAGTGCACCTCGATTGGCATCACACTGCATGGCCACTTTTGGCCGTCGAAATCGGCAGGTCGATAATCGCGTGGCGGCTCCGACGTCTCCGGTGAAAGGGCCCGAGGAGTCCGCTCACCACGAGGAGAAGCACGTGAAGTACCTGATCCTGATCTACAGCAACCCCGAGACGTGGGGGCACCCGAGCTTCCTGCGGACCAAGGAGGGCCAGGCGTTGTCGGCCGACGAGCGCGACGCTCTGACCGCACAGCTGGAGCAACTGCTCGCCGAGCTGACCGCGTCCGGCGAGCTCGTCCAGGGCGCGGCGCTGGCCGATCCGCTCACCACCCGTACGGTCCGGGTACGCGACAGCGCCGCGGTGGCCACGGACGGGCCGTTCGTCGAGACCAAGGAGCAGATGGCCGGCCTGTTCCTGGTCGACTGCGCGACGCCGGAGCGGGCCGAGGAGATCGCCGCTCGCTTCCCCGAGGCGCGATTCTCCGCCGTCGAAGTACGCCCCGTCATGGGCTCGTCGGGCGAGGAGATGTGACGACCGGCGAGCTGTCCGATGACCTGTGGCGCGATCTGGCGCCGCAGGTGCTGGGCGCTGTCGTACGGCGTTATGGCGACTTCGGGATCGCGGAGGACGCCGTACAGGAGGCGCTGATCGCCGCCGCGACGCAGTGGCCGGAGCAGGGTCTGCCCGACAACCCCAAGGCGTGGCTGATCACGGTCGCGTCCCGCCGGTTCGTGGATCAACGCCGAAGCGACCAGGCGCGGGACCGTCGCGAGGTCGATGCGGCACGGAAGGCGCCAGCCGACGAGCTCGTTTCAGCCGCGCCGGACGCAGGGCCGGTCGACCAGGACGACACGCTCACCTCGCTGCTGCTGTGCTGCCATCCGGCACTGACTCCCCCGTCCCAGATCGCCCTGACGCTACGCACCGTCGGCGGGCTCACCACGGCGCAGATCGCGCGTGCGTTCCTGCTGCCGGAGTCGACGCTCGCGCAACGCATCAGCCGCGCCAAGGCCTCGATCCGGCAGGCTGGCGCGCGGTTCGAGCTGCCACCGGAGTCCGAGCGTCCCGAGCGGATGCGAACGGCGCTGCAGGTGCTCTACCTGATCTTCAACGAGGGCTACACCGCCACGGCCGGTCCCGAGCTCCACGACGTGCAGCTGACCCGGGAGGCGATCCGGCTCACGCGCCAGGCCCGAGAGCTACTCCCCCGCGACGGCGAGGTCGCCAGTCTGCTGGCCCTGATGCTGCTCACCGACGCCCGTCGTCCGGCGCGCACCCGGCCCGACGGCGCACTGGTGCCGCTGGCCGAGCAGGACCGCACCCGCTGGGATCGTCAACTCATCGACGAAGGCGTCGAGCTCATCTCGGACACCCTGACCTGGGCGCCGCTCGGTCCCTATCAGCTGCAGGCTGCGATCGCCGCAGTGCATGACGAGGCGGCCTCTTCCGACGCGACCGACTGGCGGCAGATCCTCGAGCTCTATCGCCTGCTCGAGCACTTCTCCCCCGGCCCGATGGTCACCTTGGGTCATGCCGTGGCGGCCGCGATGGTGCACGGCCCGGACGAAGGACTCGCGATGCTTCGACCCCTCGACGACGACCGACGCTTCGCTCGGAATCATCGGCTGCATGCCGTACGAGGTCACCTGCTCGAGATGGCCGACGACCGGTCCGCGGCGTATGACGAGTACGACCTGGCCGCTCGACTGGCGACCAGCATCCCCGAGCAGGACTATCTGCGTGGAAAGGCAGACGACTGTGCACGTGACCGAGACTGACATCGAGCTCGACGACGGCCGGCGGCTGCATGTCTATGACACCGGCGGCGACGATCGGCTTGCTGTTGTGTGGCATCACGGGACGCCGAACCTTGGCACACCGCCGGTCCCCCTGTTCGAGACCGCGGACGAGCTCGGCATCCGATGGGTGTCGCTCGATCGACCGGCGTACGGCACGTCGACACCGCTTCGAGGTCGGGACTTCGCGTCGACGGCCGGTGATGTCAGGCAGCTCGCCGATGCGCTCGGCGTCGACCGGTTCGCCACCATGGGCCACTCCGGCGGCGGACCGAACGCCTTGGCCTGCGGCGCATTGCTCCCGGATCAGGTGGTCGCCGTGGTGAGCGTGTCGGGTCCGGCGCCGTACGGCAGCGAAGGACTCGACTGGTTCGCGGGCATGGCACCGGCGGGACAGGCGGCGTTGCGGGCCGCGACCCAGGGCCGCGAGGCCTACGAGCAACACCTCGAGACGTCGACCGAGGAGGACGTGGGCTTCACGCCCGGCGACGAGGAGGCCCTGGGCGGCGACTGGTCGTGGTTCCTCGACGTCGTACGTCCCGCCATCGAACAAGGACCGGAGGGACTCATCGCGGATGAGCTGGCGAACGCCGGGCCGTGGGGATTCGATCCGGCGTCGATCGTCGCGCCGGTGCTGATCCTGCATGGCGGCCGGGATCGCATGGTGCCGAGCTCGCACGGCGAGTGGCTCGCCCGGTGCTGCCCGACGGCCGAGCTGTGGCTGCGTCCCGACGACGGACACATCACGGTGATGAACGCTGGTTCGGACGCACTCCGTTGGATACGAGAGCAGATGCCCTAGATCCCTTGCACACAAGGAGTCTGAGCGGCATCACTCCCCCGTCACGCCGTCGACTCCCTCGCGCAGCAGATCGGCATGCCCGTTGTGGCGGGCGTACTCCTCGATCATGTGGAGGTAGATCAGTCGCAATGACGCCGGCTCGCCGTTGAGCATGAAGGTGTCGTCGAGCGACGCGTCCGCGACCGCCTCGTCGGCGAGCCGGCACTCCTCGAGGAAGCGCGCGTAGTCCGCCTCGGCCCGTTCGGGTTTCAGGTCTTCGAAGTCGGCGTCCTTCCATTCCTCGGTCGAGTAGAGCCGCTCGATCTGCTGCCCGGCGAACCGCTCGCGGAACCAGATGCGCTCGACCTTGGCCAGGTGCCGGATCAGTCCGAGCAGCGACAGTCCGGAATGTTCGACGGAGCGCTGCGCCAGCTGCTCGCCGGTGAGGCCGGCGCACTTGACGAGCAGGGTGCTGCGCTGCCAGGCGAGGAAGTCCGCGGTCATGGCGCGTTCGTCGGCGGTCAGCGAGCCCTCGGGGCGGGTGACGGTTGGTGCGGTCCAGGTCATCGACACATGATGCCCGGCGTACGAATCGGGCTGACCTGCCGGATCGGATGGCGAAGCCTCAGACGAGACAAAGCCGCCGCGAATGCGGACAATAGAAGAAGCCCCGCGAAGTATGAGTTCGCGGGGCTCCTTCTTTGACCGGGTGTGACGCCTTCGATCTCCCGGACTTCCCTTCAGATCCACCCGCCTCGTCACCGGCGGTCTCCTCGTGGTGTGACCCACTCGGATGAACCTGATCTTCGATCCGATCCCGCGCCCCCGGAGGAGCGCGTAGGAAGATTTCTACTCCCCCAGATGCCCTCAACACAAGGGGTTTCAAGCCACTTTCCCGAACTTTTTTGGTCGTCCACAGACTTTCTCAATTTCTCCACAGCACCCCCTCGATCGTCCACACGACATCCACCGGTTCATCCACAGCCAGCGCCCTCAAACCCCGGTCGAACGGGGTGCCGTCAGAGCTCGACTGATCGAGGAGTCTCTGGCGGATCGCGTCGACCACTCGGGTAGAAATGCCGCGATCACACAGGTAGCGGCGTACTCCGCCGCGCCGGCTGTCCACATGCTGGGCATCGGGCCGGCTCGCTCGAGCCGGCGACCCGATGCGGATGCCGGCCCGAGGCGCCGGAGCCTCCGGCCGGGGGGGACGCAACTGTTGGCGCGAAATCACCGGTCTCGCCGAGAGTTGGTGCGAGATTGCACCAACAGTGCGTGGGGCGAGCGATGGAGCTCGGTTCGCCGACC
>DATFRX010000234.1:0-6723 GCA_035262905.1 Nocardioidaceae bacterium | reverse complement strand
CATCGACCCCTACCACCGGCTGTACGGCCATCGCGGGCTGCATATCATCGACGGTTCGGCGATATCGGCGAACCTCGGCGTCAACCCGTCCCTGACGATCATGGCCCAGGCCGAACGGGCGATGGCGCTGTGGCCCAACCGCGACGAGCCCGACCCGCGACCGGCAGTCGGCACGGAGTACCAGCGGCTGGCGCCCGTCCCGCCGAAGCATCCCGTCGTCCCGGCCGATGCGCCGGCCGCCCTTCGGCTGCCGATCGTCGGCGTGTCCTAAGCGCGCAGCTCCGTCGCGAACACTGGCGTCGCGAATGGGCGGCTGAGCCGTGGTTGCGTCACGGCCAGAACGGCCAGTGACGCAACCACGGCGCCGAGCTACCCGGTTCCCCTACGGCAAGCGAAGGGCCCGATCGCGGGAGCATGTGACCGGGCCCAAGCCGCTCGGATCACGGGGAACCGAGCAATCGGATCTGAGTAGGGAGGGACAGCGCGGTCTCAGATCCTTCACCCCGCCTAACGAGGAGCTACTGGGGCGGTTACGGGTCGATTCAAGAAAATCCGTCCGACTTTTCCCGAGAGTCCGCTTCGCCGGTGGCCTTCACCCGTCTTGGGGGATGTGGCCATACCCCTACTTGTGCGAATAGTCGGTCGGGAGGGGAGGACGCATGCCCACTCTGCAGCAGCTCTTCCGCCGCAAACCGGTTCCCGAGATGTCCGCCGAGAGCGGCAGCGACACCGGCCGGAGCGAACTCGCCAGATCCATCGGTCTGTTCCAGCTGTCCATGTTCGGCATCGGCGCCACGATCGGTACCGGCATCTTCTTCGTGCTGTCCGAGGCGGTCCCGAAGGCCGGGCCATCGGTGATCCTGTCCTTCGTGCTCGCCGGCGCCGTCGCTGGACTCACGGCGATCTGTTACGCCGAGCTGGCCAGCGCCGTCCCGGTCTCAGGCTCGTCGTACTCCTACGCCTATGCCACGCTCGGCGAGCTGCCGGCAATTGGAGTGGCGGCCTGCCTGCTGCTCGAGTACGGCGTCTCGGCGGCTGCCGTGGCGGTCGGCTGGTCGCAATACGTCAACGAGCTCCTCGACAACCTGTTCAACTGGACGCTGCCCGACAGCATCTCCAACGCACCCGAACAGGGCGGCGTGCTCAACCTGCCCGCTGTGATCCTGATCATCCTGTGCACCCTGCTGCTGATCCGCGGAGCGAGCGAGTCCGCCAAGGTCAACGCGATCATGGTGATGATCAAGATCGGCGTCCTGCTGCTGTTCATCGCGATCGGCATCACCGGCTGGAACTCCGACAACCTGACCCCGTTCGCTCCCGAGGGACTCAACGGCATCACCACCGCCGCCGGGCTGATCTTCTTCTCCTACATCGGCCTCGATGCAGTGTCGACCGCCGGTGAGGAAGTGAAGAACCCACGTCGCACCCTGCCGCTGGCGATCCTGATCGCGCTGGTCACCGTCACGACGCTTTACATCCTCGTCACGATCGTCGCGGTGGCCGCTCAGCCGTCGGACGAATTCGCGGGTCAGGAGGCCGGGCTGTCCGTGATCCTGGAGGACATCACTGGATCGACCTGGCCGGGCACGATGATCGCGGCCGGCGCCGTCATATCGATCTTCAGCGTGACCCTGATCGTGCTCTACGGCCAGACCCGCATCCTGTTCGCGATGTCGCGGGACGGCATGATTCCCAGCTTGTTCCACAAGGTCAACCGCCGGACCCTGACGCCGGTGCCGAACACGATCATCGTCGCGTGTGTCATCGCCCTGCTGGCCGGGCTCATCCCGATCGAATTCCTGGCCGAGATGACCAGCATCGGAACCCTGGTGGCCTTCCTCGTCGTGTCGATCGGCGTGATGGTGCTGCGCAGCACGCACCCGGAGCTGCCACGCGGTTTCAGGGTGCCGTTCTACCCGGTGCTCCCACTGCTGTCGATCGCCGGCTGCATCTGGATCATCCAGGACCTGCGCGCAGTGACGATCTACGTCTTCGTGATCTGGGTATCGGTGGCGATGCTGTGGTACGCCTTCTACGGCTATCGCCACTCCCACCTCGGCCGACATGAGCACGTCGGGCTGATCCACGACCCGGACGAGTCGTCATGACGATCGTCGCCGGGTATGCGCCCGACGAACGCGGCAGAGAGGCCGTCCATCTGGCCGCCATGCTGGCCCGGTCGGCCGGCGACGACCTGGTGATCACCTCCGTCGTACCCGCGCCCTGGGCACCCGGCATGGCCCGGATCGACGCGGAGTATCGCGACGAGCTGGACCGGCACGCGGACCGAGCCCTCGAGCGGGCCAGAAAGGCTGTGCCGGACGATCTGCCGGCCAGGTACGTCCGCCATAGCGCCCGATCGGCCCCGGCCGGGCTGCTCGAACAGGCCGAGCAACACGAGGCCGACCTGCTCGTGCTGGGCTCCTCGTCGGCCGGCGTCTTCGGGCATGTGGTGCTCGGCAGCGTGACCGACCGGCTGGTCCACAGCTCGCCGATCACGCTGGCCATGGCACCCCGCGGGTTCCGGGTCGGATCGGACGCACGGGTGACCCGGGTGACCGCGGCCTATGGCGGATCGAGCAGTGCCGAGCAACTCGTCGTCGCGGCCGCCTACATCGCTGCCCAGGTCGGGGCCACGATGCGGATCGCATCGTTCGCCGTCTGGTCCCGCCCGGACTACACGACCACGCTCGGCACCGACCCCGAGGAGCTCGTGTTCGAGGAGTGGACCAACCAGGTCCGGGCGGCGACCCGCTCGGCGCTCGCTCAGGTCAAGGACCTCCAGGTCGCCCCCAGTGACGTCGACGTCGTGGTCGGGGGTGGACAGGACTGGGCCGACGCGGTCGAGGACATCGGCTGGGACGACGGCGACGTGCTGGTGGTGGGATCGAGCGAGCTCGGCCCGGTTGCCCGCGTGTTCCTGGGATCGCGCGCCACCCTGATCGTGCGGCACTCCCCGGTCCCGGTCGTGGTGGTGCCGCGATGGCGGGCCGAGGAGCTCGCCGAGCGGGCGGCGAAGGGCTGACCGCGTGCGCCGCCTGACCGCGACCCGGATTCGTGTCGCCTGATGGCCGATCTGCTCGAGCTGTTCCCGGCCGGCAGCGACCTCGACGAGGACGGCACCGTACGGATCGGCGGCTGCCGGGCCGACGACCTGGCCTCCGAGTTCGGTACGCCGGTGCTCGTGGTCGCCGAGGACGCGCTTCGCGCCCGCGCCCGGGAGTACGGCCGCGAGCTCTCGATGCGCTGGCCGAACTCCCGTGTCGTCTTCGCCTCCAAGGCGTTCCCGTGTACCGCCGTGCAGCGCGTGATGGTCGAGGAGGGCCTCGGTCTCGACGTGGCCGGCGGCGGCGAGATCCTGACGGCGCTCAAAGCCGGCGTGGACCCGGCACTGGTCGTGCTGCACGGCAACGCCAAGACCGACGAGGAGATCCGGCTCGCCATGGAGCATCGCCTCGGTCTGGTCGTGGTGGACAACGCCGATGACGTCGACCGGCTCGAGGCGACCGTCCAGGCTGGGGAGACCCGGGACGTTCTCGTTCGGATCCTGCCGGGCATCACCGCGGACACGCACAGCCATGTGCTGACTGGGCACGAGAGTTCCAAGTTCGGTCTGCCCGAGGCGGCAGCGCGGCCAGTCATTCGGCGGATCGAGCAGAGCGCGAGGCTCCGCATGCGGGGGCTGCACGTCCACATCGGGTCGCAGATCATGGATCTCGAGCCGTTCGCCGAATCGGTCGGGCGGATCGCGCGGCTCGGCGAGTACGCGGTCTACGACCTGGGCGGTGGACTGGGCGCCCGGTACACCTGGTCGGACCGGCCGCCCGCCGTCGCCGACTACCTCGACGCTCTCGTACAGGCGGCGACCGAGCACCTCCCGTCGGACGCGCAGCTCATCATCGAGCCCGGCCGCAGTCTGGTCGGCTCGGCGGCGGCCACACTCTATCGGGTCGTCACGGTCAAGCCGGGCTCGATCACGTTCGTCGCGGTCGACGGCGGCATGAGCGACAACCTGGAGGTGGCGCTGTTCGGCCAGCGCTTCGAGGCGGGCGTCGTAGGCCGGTTCGAAGGCGCTGGCGCCCAGCGAGTCACGGTCGTCGGCCGCCATTGCGAGAGCGGCGACGTCCTGATCAACGGCGTAGACCTGTCGGCTCCCGAGGTAGGCGATCTGCTCGCCGTACCCGCGACCGGCGCCTACTGCTACACGATGGCGAACAACTACAACGGCACCCGCCGCATCCCGGTCGTGTTCGCCCGAGACGGCGACGCACGCCTGGTCGTACGCCGCGAGACCTGGAACGACCTGCTGGCCCGCGACGTGGACTGACCCGCCGACCACCGTGGCCGGGCCGACGGGTGGCCCGCCACTAGACTGCGAGACATTCAGCAGTCTCGAACGGGAGAGTCGGTGGAACACCCCGATCACGACGTCGTCCTCGTGGTGGACTTCGGCGCGCAGTACGCCCAGCTGATCGCCCGGCGAGTACGCGAGGCGCGGGTCTACTCCGAGATCGTGCCGCACAGCTGGCCGGTCGAGAAGCTGCTGGCCCGCAAGCCCAAGGCGATCATCCTGTCGGGCGGGCCCGAGTCGGTCTACACGCCCGGCGCGCCGCATGTCGATCCCGACCTGTTCGAGGCCGAGGTCCCGGTGTTCGGCATCTGCTACGGCTTCATGGCGATGGCTGCGGCTCTTGACGGCGAGGTCAAGCACACCGGCATGCGGGAGTTCGGGCGCACCCCCGTCAAGGTCACCGAGCCCGGCACGCTGCTGGACGGTCTGCCGACCGAGCTGCGCACGTGGATGTCCCACGGCGACGAGGTCGTGGCGGCGCCGAGCGGATTCACCGTCAACGCGTCGTCGCCGCGGGCCACTGTCGCGGCGTTCGAGGACGTGTCGCGGCGGCTGGCCGGAGTCCAATGGCACCCGGAGGTCATGCACACCGAACACGGCCAGCAGGTGCTCGAGCGATTTCTGCTCGACATCGCGGGCTGCCGGCCGACCTGGACCATGGTCAACATCGTGGAGGAGCGGGTCGACCGGATCCGGGCGCAGGTCGGCGACAAGCGGGCGATCTGCGGACTGTCCGGCGGCGTCGACTCCGCGGTCGCCGCCGCCCTGGTGCATCGGGCGATAGGCGACCGGCTCAGCTGCGTCTTCGTCGACCACGGGCTGCTGCGGCAGGGTGAGGCCGAGCAGGTCGAGCGCGACTACGTCGCGGCCACCGGGGTGTCGCTGACGGTGGTCGACGCGGCCGATCGGTTCCTCACCGCCCTCGCCGGCGTCAGTGATCCCGAGCAGAAGCGCAAGATCGTGGGCCGCGAGTTCATCCGGGTCTTCGAGGCAGCCGAGCGGCAGGTGGTGTCCGAGCACGGCTCGCAGGGCCAGTCGGTCGAGTTCCTCGTCCAGGGGACGCTCTATCCCGACGTGGTCGAGTCCGGCGGCGGCGAGGGGGCCGCCAACATCAAGAGTCATCACAACGTGGGCGGGCTGCCGGAGGATCTGCGGTTCGAGCTCGTCGAGCCGCTGCGGACGCTGTTCAAGGACGAGGTACGCGCGGTCGGCGAGCAGTTGGGCCTGCCGCCCGAGATCGTGTGGCGGCATCCCTTCCCAGGTCCGGGCCTCGCGATCCGGATCGTCGGCGCTGTCGACGCCGACCGGCTGCGCATCCTGCGTGACGCAGACGCGATCGCCCGCGAGGAGGTAACCCGGGCCGGTCTGGACCGGGACATCTGGCAGTTCCCGGTCGTACTGCTCGCCGACGTACGGTCGGTCGGCGTCCAGGGTGACGGCCGCACGTACGGGCATCCGGTCGTGTTGCGCCCCGTGACCAGCGAGGACGCCATGACCGCCGACTGGGCGCGGCTGCCGTACGAACTGCTCGAGCAGATCTCGACCCGGATCTCCAACGAGGTCCCCGAGGTCAATCGGGTCGTCGTCGACATCACCAGCAAGCCGCCCGGCACGATCGAGTGGGAGTGAATTGCCGGAGTTGGGTGGCTTGCGTGCTCCGGCAGACTGGGGCGCATGTCTGACCTGCCCGATCAGCTTGATGCCCGCGACCCCGAGGCGCGACGCGCCCACATCGTCGAGACCCTGGTCGACGCCTTCTCCGACCTGATGGCGGCCGACCCGTCGGCGTTTCGCGTGAAGTTCCGGAAGATGGCGGCCGATCCGTACGCCTTCTTCCGCGGCAGTGACTGCTTGTTCTTCTCCGACCTGGCTCGGCTCGACGACCCTTGGGCCGATAAGCAGACCAGCAGGGTTTGGATCCAGGGCGACCTGCACGCGCAGAATTTCGGCACCTACATGGACGGCACCGGCGCGCTGATCTTCGACGTCAACGACTTCGACGAGGCCTACCTCGGGCACTTCACCTGGGACCTGCAGCGATTCGCCGCGAGCCTGGCGATGCTCTGCTGGGCCAAGGCGCTGCCCGACGACGAGATCGATGCGTTCGTACGGCAGGCGACCGGCAGCTATCTCGACCAGGTGCGCGACTTCGTCCATCGCGACGACGACTTTGAGTTCTCGCTCCGGCTCGACACGACCCATGGCCTTGTCCACGACGTATTGCAGCGGGCGCGGTTGCGCAGCCGGGACATTCTGCTGAACCAGACGACCGAGATGGACGGGTACGAGCGGAGGTTTCGCGACTCCGGCGGCGTGCGTCGGCTCGAGGATGCCGAGCGCGACGAGGTGTTGGCGGCATACAACGACTATCT
>DATFRX010000233.1:0-4371 GCA_035262905.1 Nocardioidaceae bacterium | reverse complement strand
ACCAGCGTCCGGGCAGTTCGCTGCCGTACCAGGTCTCGATCAGCCATCGCGAGATCGAGACGACGCCGGGCAGGCGAACCTGCTGGTTGGTCGTCAGCCGGTTGAGCTCCTCGCGCGTGAACCATCGCGCGTCGGACATCTCGCGGCCGTCAACGTCGATCTCGGTCTTGTCGGCGCGGGCGAAGAACCCGAGCATCAGGCTGGACGGAAACGGCCACGGCTGGCTGGCGGCGTACGTGACCTCGGCCAGCGTGACGCCGACCTCCTCGTGTACCTCGCGACGTACCGCGTCCTCCGCCGACTCCCCCGGCTCGACGAAGCCGGCCAGGGTCGAGTAGCGCCCGTCCGCCCAGGCCGGCTGGTGACCGAGCAGGGCGCGATCCTCCTCATCGGTGACCAGCATGATGACGGCCGGGTCGGTACGCGGGAAATGGACCGCCCCGCAGTTCGGGCAACGGCGCTGGTGACCCGCCTCGGCGATGTCGGTCGGCTCGCCGCAGCGCGCGCATCGTGGGTGGGTGCGATGCCAGTTGGCCAAGCCGACCGCATGGACGAGCAGTCCGCCCTGGACCGCGTCGAGTGCGACGCCCGCCTGCCGGATCGGCGTCGGATCGAGCTCCTCCGGCACCTGGTCGGCCAGAATCGCGAGGTAGGTCTGGCCGTCGGCGGCGCCGAGCACAGCGCGTTCGCCGGGCGGTGCGTCCTCCGGCGTCAGCAGCCGCAGTCTCGAGCCGTTCATCGCGACCGCGTCGTCGGCGACCACGACGACGCAGGCGTCCGACCGCGACCACTGCGCCTCGACCCACTCCGGGTCGATCCGGTCCCGGCCGAGCCGGTCGTGCCGGCTGCGGGAGAAGTGGAACGTGGGGTCGGCGCGACGATCGACAGCTGGCACGCTGGCCAGCCTAGGGGGTGGACCGGAGCGCTCAAGGCGGCCCGTAGGCTGCCCGGCTGTGAGTACGCACATCGCCGCCGAACCGGGCGAGATCGCCCCGCGCGTCCTGTTCCCCGGCGACCCACTGCGCGCCGAGTGGATCGCCAAGACCTACCTCGAGGACGCCGAGTGCTACTCCAGCGTCCGTAACATGCTCGGCTTCACAGGCACCTATCGCGGGCAGCCGGTCAGCGTCCAGGGCTCCGGCATGGGCCAGCCGTCACTCGCCATCTACGCGACCGAGATGTTCCAGGAGTACGGCGTCGAGCAACTGGTCCGGGTCGGGTCGTGCGGTGCCCTTGCGGAGTCGCTGCACCTGCGCGACATCGTCCTGGCGATGAGCGCCGCAACAGACTCGTCGATGAACCGGCTGCGCTTCCACGGGCTCGACTTCGCGCCGACAGCAGACTTCTGGCTGCTTCGGGCCGCCCATGACGCCGCGACCGCCAGGGCGATCAAGCCGGCGATCGGTCAGATCCTGTCGACCGACACGTTCTACAACCCGCGTCCGGAGCTGGTCGACCTGCTGGCCGAGCACGGCGTACTCGCGATCGACATGGAGGCCAGCGCCCTCTACACGCTGGCTGCCGCGTTCGGTCGCCGGGCGCTCGCCATCAACACGGTGTCCGACCACATCCGTACCGGCGACTCGATGTCCGCCGCCGACCGCGAGAGCTCGCTCGGCGCCATGGTCGAGATCGCCCTCGACGCCATGACGGTGGGCATGCCACCGGAGGTCAGCGGCGCCGCGCGTTGAGCCGTACAACGGGGCCGGTCACTTAGGGTGGAGGCGTGTCCGGGCCAGCGGTGGTCGTCGTCGACGCCGATCCGGGGGCACTGCGCGACGTCGAACGGGAGATGAGTGAGCGCTACGCGCGCCACTACCGCCTATTTTGTCTGTCATCGCCCCTCGACGCGCGAGTTCAGCTCAAGGAGCTTGCCGAGAACGGCGACGACGTAGCCCTGGTCCTCGCCGCCCAGGACATGTCGGGGATGACCGGGACCGAGCTGCTGGACGAGGTCGGCCAGCTCCATCCGCAGGCCAAGCGCGGACTGCTCGTCGACTGGGGCAGCTGGGGAGACGAGCCGGCCGGCGAAGCGATCTTCGACGCGATCGGACACGGCCGCATCGACCACTACGTGCTCCGGCCGGCCGCCGAGCCGCCGGACGAGTTGTTCCACCAGACGATCTCCGGCCTGCTGCTCGAGTGGGCCGAGACGCGTCGCGCCTTCCCGTACGCGATCCACATCGTCGCCGACTCGTGGACCGGGCGGGCGTACGAGCTGCGCGACGTCCTCGGGCGCTGCGCCATCCCGCACGCCTTCAGCCTGGCCGACTCCGACGACGGGCGGGCCATCGTGGCCAGGGCCGGACGAGGCGCGAAGCTCCCGCTCGTAGCGCTCCCCAATGGGAGTGTCCTGTCCGACCCGACCAACGCCGATCTCTCGCTGGCGGCGGGCTCGACGGTGCATCCGGAGGGGCAGGAGTTCGACCTGTTGATCGTCGGCGCCGGTCCGGCTGGCTTGTCGGCCGCCGTCTACGCGGCGTCGGAGGGCTTCCACACGCTCGTCGTCGACCAGGGCGGGCTCGGCGGTCAGGCCACGTCGAGCTCGCTGATCCGCAACTACCTCGGCTTCCCTCGGGGCGTCAGCGGCCGTCGGCTGGCGCAGCAGGCGTACGACCAAGCCTGGGTCTTCGGGGCGAGCTTCGCGTTTATGCAACAGGCGACCGACCTGCGTCTCCGCAACGACGGCGGTCTCCTCGTCACGCTGTCCGACAGCGGACCGATCCGGGCCGACGTGGTGCTCCTGGCCACCGGCGCCTCCTATCGACGACTCGGCGTGCCCGAGCTCGAGGCGATGAACGGCGCCGGCGTCTTCTACGGCGGCTCCACGTCCGAGGCGCATGGCCTGACCGACGGCGATGTCTACGTCGTCGGCGGTGCCAACTCGGCGGGCCAGGCCGCCCTCCACCTGGCGCGCTACGCCCGTCAGGTCACGCTCGTGGCGCGAGCCGCGTCACTCGACGCCGGGATGTCGCACTATCTGGTGCGCCAGATCGAGGCGACGCCACGACTTCGGGTACGCCTGGGGACCGAGGTGGTCGGCGGCAGCGGAGACGGCTGGCTCGAGCGGCTCGTGCTGCGCGACCGAGACTCGGGGCGCGAGGAGACCGTCAACGCTGACGGGCTCTTCCTCATGATCGGCGCGCACCCCCACACCGACTGGCTGCCGAGCGAGATCGAGCGAGACCCCGGCGGATTCGTCCTGACCGGACCGGACGTGGACCGGTCCCGATGGCCGGCCGAGCGCGATCCACTCCTGCTCGAGACCAGCCTGCCCCGGGTGTTCGCGGCCGGTGACGTACGGCACGGGTCGGTGAAGCGCGTGGCGTCGGCGGTCGGCGAGGGCTCGGTCGCGATCCAGCTGCTCCACCGGCTGACTGTCGACGACCGTCTGCAGCGCCGCTAGCACGCGAGACAGGGCCGGTCAGGCGCCGGTGACCAGGCGCTCCAGCTCGGCCCGGTCGGCCAGGTCGTCCGGGCGTACGAGATCGCCGGTGCGTACGTAGTAGAACGCGGCACCGACCCGATCGATCGGCAGGTCATGCATCTCGGCCCAGGCCAGCCGATACATCGCCAGCTGGAGCGGGTCGGCATCCTGACTGCGGCCGGTCTTCCAGTCGACCACCTCGTAGCCGTCGTCGGTGGCATAGACGGCGTCGATTCGGCCGCGAACAACCTGGCCGCCTAGCAGCAGGGCGAACGGCGCCTCGACCGCATGCGGCGGCCGATCGCCGAACGGTCCGGCCCGGAACGCCTCGATCAGGTCCGCGAGGTCGGCGTCGTCGTCGATGTCGGCGTCCGCTCGCCCCGGCAGGTCGGTCGGATCCCACAACGATTGCTGGCCGAAGTGCGCCTCCACCCAGGCATGGAACCGGGTGCCGAATCGAGCAGCCGACGACGGCGATCGCGGCATCGGCCGGGCCAGGTCGCGGGCCAGTCGATCGGGGTCGTCGCGGAGCCGCTCCAGGGTCGTCGCGGACAGCGCGGCCGGCAGGTCGACCTCGATCCGGTCGGCACTGGCCGCGGCGGCCTCGGCCAGGAGCGGCTCGATCTCGCCGTCGATCCGCGCGAGCGCGGCGGCGACGTCGCGGTCCGACGATGCGAGGTCGGCTGGATCGGGATCGGGACCGTCGGTGTCGGATCGGATCGCGGTCCGAACCTCCTCGGCGGCCCGGCGACGTCGCTCAAGCCTTGCCTCGTCGAGCCGCCCCGGGAACGCCGCGGCCTGCCGATCGGCGAGCACCGGGTTGCTGGCTCCCTCGGCCGGCGGATCCACCTCGGGGGCGATCGGCTCGGTGGCGTGGGCGGTCAGCTGCTGCCACAGCGACGACGGTCCGCGCGGCCGGGTCTGGATGCGCCCCCACCAGTGCG
>DATFRX010000232.1:0-3612 GCA_035262905.1 Nocardioidaceae bacterium | reverse complement strand
CGCCGGGCCGAAGCGTACGGTGACGGGCTTGCGGCCCCGGCTCGGCCAGCCCTGACCGCGTGGCATGGCGGCGAACGTGCCGCGATGCGCGACCGGGTCACGATCGGCGATCCCCTCACTCCCTAGGGAGTCCGTGCCGCGAACCCACCCCAAACGCGGTTACCACGCTCTCGTGGTGACTGCGCACTCTGCATGGCATCGACACCGTGCAGAGTGCGAGTCCGCCATGCCGAGCATGGCCGCAGTGGCGTACTCGCCGGACCTAGCCGTGACCCGGCATGTGTTCGTCAGCAGTTCGGGCGATCGGATCGCCGCTGGAGAAGAGTCCACCCTGCGGTCGCGGCCGTTCACCAGCCACGACCGAGCGCAGCGCGTCGCGGATGACCTCCGCCTCTGAGATGCCTCGTTGGTCCGCTGCACGTTTGACGGCGCTCTTGAGGTCATCAGGTAGGTAGATCGTCGTCCTCTCCACAAGTCGTATGGTGCCATTGCCGGCACGATCGGGGTTGATGCGCGCCACAAGTGACCGATGACCGCGCCACGAGTGGCTGATCACCGCACCACGAGTGACCGATGATCGCGCCACGAGTGGCTGATGATCGGCGGGGGTCAGCGGCGCCAAGCGCGGCGGCGGGGGATGCCGGCTTGGGGGCGGGGCGACTCGGTTTGGGCCCAGACCCGGCGCCAGGTGGCGACCTGTGGACCGCTCGGGTCGGGGATCGTCCCCGCGGCGGCTCGACGGCGGGCTTCCCACCAGGTCGAGCGGTCCTCGTCGAGGAGCGTGGCCACCGCCGATCGGATCCGCGGCGCGAAGTCACGGGCGGACTCACCCTCGGCCGGCCGCAGCGCCGGGCCGAAGCGTACGGTGACGGGCTTGCGGCCCCGGCTCGGCCAGCCCTGACCGCGTGGCATGGCGGCGAACGTGCCGCGATGCGCGACCGGGACGACCGGCACCTGGTGCTCGACGGCGAGCCAGGCGGCGCCCATCCGGAAGGAGCCGACCCAGCCGTCGACCGAGCGGGTTCCCTCCGGGTAGACGACCAGGTTCCAGCCGTCATGCAGCACGTCGCCCGGGGTCGCAGCCAGTGAGCCGCCACGCCGCTCGATCGGGAACGTGTTGAACACCAGCGCCGAGCCGACCGCCCGCCACCAGGTGTCGAAGAAGTAGTCGGCCGCGGCTGCCACGGCGGTGATCCGGCGCCACTCGTCGGGGAGCGACAGCAGGATCAGCGGCGTGTCGAGGTGCGAGGCGTGGTTGGCGACGAACAGCACCGGTGGCTCGACCCGGCCGAGCATGTCGAGCCCCTCGACGTGCGGCGAGACCTGCGACCGGAACAGCGGACGCAGCCCGCCCTGCTGGACGACCTCCCGGATCGCCTTGGCCGGGCGCCGGCGCGACCACGCCGTCGGGAAGACCGTCGACTCCTTCGCGGGCGTGTGCGCTTCGGCCGACCGCGGCACCAGCGAGCGCCGACCCCATCGCCAGCCGCGCGCGGCCGTCCGTACGTCGTCGACGCCGCCCTTGACGAGACCGGCCATCAGCGCACGTCCGCGATCAGATGGGGCGGGTTGTGCAGGTACGTGATCGAGGGCGAGCTGCCGACGGTGCCGGAGACCATCTCGAGCGCGTCGGACAGCGTCGTTGCCGCCCGGAAGCCGAGTCGGCCCACCGCCCGCCGGTCGCCGCCGACCCACACCACGTCCGCGACGTGATCCATCGCGTGGGCGGCCCAGTACCACATGTAGAACGGGTGGACGCCGTGATAGGCGTACGAGGTGCGGTAGAGGTGGACGTACCACGGATCGGTCGCGTAGGCCTCTTCGTGCTTGGCCTCGATGACCGCCGGGTCGGTCGACTCCGCGAGCACCTCCTCGTAGAAGTCGACGTACGACGGGTGGTGCAGCTGGTTGAAGTCCGGCTTGACCGGGTGGTACAGGATCACCGCTCCCCCGCGACGTACGACCGGCTGCCCACGGTAGGAGTTGAAGTAGTAGCCGAGCCCCATGCAGGTGGCGAGGATCGGGTTCATCACCGAGTTGACGTTGTACGGCCCGAGGTACGGCACACCGAGCACGAGCACGTCCGACTGCCCCTGCACCTCGACCATCTGCTGCTGGTGCACGTTCGCCAGCGTCTTGGCGTGCACCGCCTCGGTCTCGCCGGCGTGGACTCCGGTGATGCCGTAGGGCGCCCGCAGATCGTGGAACATCTTGTGCCGGAGCTTGCCCGGTGCGACCGACAAGCCGCGACGGACCGCCAGCATCGACGCCTGGTCCTTGACGCTCCACTCCCACTCGCGCTTGAGCAGGAAGTCGTACGGCTTCGGGAACACGTCGTTGTTCATGGTGGTCTCGATCGTGAAGATCTTGAGGTGGTCGGCGAGCATCCGACCCATCCGCCATGCCGAGTGATGCAGGTGCGACTTCTCCGGGTCCATGAACGAGTGCGATCGCACCATCGTCTTGGAGTTGTGGTGATGCCGCAGGCTCTTGTACGACGCGAGCCCGATCGGCACCGACTTGTGTCCGCCGTCCATCGCGACCAGGTTGACGTTGACGTAGATCAGCAGATCGGACTCGGCGGCCCGGCGGTTGATCTCGACGTCCTCATCCTGGTCGGTCATGCCGACGTGCAGCAGATTGCTCCGGTCCTCGGCGTCGTGGTTGTAGAGCAGCCCCTGCGGATGGAACGACCGGAACACCCGCTCGCCGACGATCTCCTTCAGCTCCGCATCGGTCATCCGCCGGTGCAGTGCGTTGGCGGCGATCAGCTGGACGTCGTCGACACCGGCGTCGGCCGCCATCGTGAGGACCGCTTCGATCACGCGCTGCCGGATGTCGGGCTTGCGCATCGGCGGCAGCGGGATCGAGATGTCGTCGAACGCGATCGTCAGACGCATGCCCGGACGCAGCAGCTCCGGTAGCGGCTCGGAGCCCTCCGGATGGAGCAGCGCCCGCTGGATCGCCTCGTCGACGTCCGGGATCCCCGGTCGCGACTCCGGCGGATAGACCACCTGGGTTCCAAGCGGAAACTGCTCGAGCCGGAACCCCTCACCCTCGTGGACGACGAGCGGCGGAGTGCGGTCGTCGACCTCTAACACGAACCCTGGACGACTCACCTGCTGCTCCTCGGATCGAAGGTGACTTTGACGGTGCCGAGCCGGCCGGCCGAATGCGCATGGTCGAGCGCCTCGCGCCATTGATGCAACTGATAGGAGACCACTGCGGAGGCGACTTCAGCGACATCGTCTCCGGCCGCCAGCTCCATCGCGAGATCGAAGCTGCCTCTGCCGTCGGCGGCTGGCTCTCGACTGGCCGACGCGTACGACCCGGCCACCTCGAGCTCGCGGAACCAGGCTGCGGACAGGTCGGCCGCGGCCGGCATGCCCGACAGGACGACCCGACCACCGGCTCTGGTCGCATGCAGCGCCTGCTCGACCGATCGCTTGCTGCCGACCGCGTCGACCGCGATGTCGACGCCGCCGAGCAGGTAAGAGCGGCCGAACTCGCCCCGGACATGGAAGGCTCGGGTCGACCGGC
Source organism: Nocardioidaceae bacterium (assembly GCA_035262905.1). GTDB lineage: Bacteria > Actinomycetota > Actinomycetes > Propionibacteriales > Nocardioidaceae > DATFRX01. The sequence goes on along the minus strand of DATFRX010000232.1, from coordinate 72 downwards.
GCACCCCGCGCAGCGCCTCGTCGGGGACCACCACGTCGGTGGCGCCGAACTCCCGCGCGAGGTCGCGCTGGT
>DATFRX010000231.1:0-3101 GCA_035262905.1 Nocardioidaceae bacterium | reverse complement strand
CGACCCGGAGCAGGCCCTACGCGACGCCGTACGCCGGGCGGTGCCGGATCAGGAGCCCGAGCAGCGCACCTAGGCGTACCCCGCCTACCGGGTGATCAGGCCGGGCTGACCGTTCGGCGACTGCCGGACGCCGGGAGCTCGGGCTACACGGGTGGCTGCGGGTCGTACTGGATGCCCCGCTTGACCTGACGTGCGCGCTCGTCGCCGGCGAGCCGGGCGACGAGGTGGAGGGCCATGTCGATCCCGGCGCTGACCCCCGAGGCCGTCACCACGTCGCCGTCGTCGACCCATCTGTCGTAGCCGCGGACCTCGATCGACGGGTCGATCGAGGCGAGCCCCTCCAGCGCCCCCCAGTACGTGGTCGCCGGGCGTCCCTTCAGGAGGCCGGCCCGGGCGTACACGATCGAGCCGGTGCAGACGCTGGTCAGCAGTGGCACGGCCTCCTTGGTCTCGCGCAGCCACTCGAGGTGGTCCGAGTCGACGCCGAGGGCTCGGGTGTCGCCGCCCGGGTGGAGGAGCAGGCCATCGGTGGCAGGTCGGCCCGGGCGTGGTGCGGCGTCACCGAGAGTCCCTTGTTGCAGGTGACCGGCCGGCCGTCGGCCGAGAACGTCGAACAGGTGTAGCCGTCCTCCGGGAACCCGCGCGTCCACCACGCGAGCACCTCCCAGGGCCCGGCGAAGTCGAGCTCCTCGACGCCGTCGAACAGGAAGATCCCGATGTGTCCGCCGCCCTGCGGGGCGGCGCCGTCTGTGGTCATGGGGCCAGGCTCCTGCCCGCGAGGAGACTCGGCGAGTGGCAGTAACGCCACTATTCGCGAGAATCCTGCCTCGTTCGGTGCCACGATGACCCCATGCACCGCGTCGTCGCACTCGCCCTTCCGGAGGTGGTCGCCTTCGACCTCTCCATCCCGGCCCAGGTGTTCGGCCGCTTCCGCGACCCGGCGCCGTACTCCTTCGAGGTCTGCACTCCGACGCCGGGCTCGGTGCCGACCACGACCGGTTTCGCGGTCCAGGTCGAGCGTGGGCTCGAGGCGCTCGCCGACGCCGACACCGTGGTGGTGCCGGGCTACGTCTGCAGTGACGAGCTGGGCGTCACCGTCCGTGACGCCCTCCGCGCGGCGGCCGCCGGCGGTGCGCGGATGATGTCGGTGTGCACGGGGGCGTTCGCCCTGGCCGAGGCCGGTCTCCTGGACGGCCGACGAGCGGCCACGCACTGGGGCGCCGCCGGGACACTGGCCGCCGAGCACCCGCAGGTGCAGGTCGACCCCGACGTCCTGTACGTCGACACCGGTCAGGTGCTGACCAGCGCCGGCCTGGCCGCCGGCATCGACATGTGCCTCCACGTCCTCCGCCTCGACCACGGAGCGGAGGCCGCCGCGGCGGTCGCCCGGAACATGGTCGTCTCGCCCTACCGCGAGGGCGGCCAGGCACAGTTCGTCAGCCAGCCGGTGCCTCTGGTCGGGCCGGGGCTGGCCGAGACCTGCGCGTGGATGGTGAGCCGGCTGGCGGAGCCGCTGACTGTCGAGGACATGGCCGAGCACGCCGGCTGGGCTCCGCGCACCTTCGCCCGCCGCTTCATGGCCGAGACCGGGACGACTCCGGCGCGATGGCTCGCCGCCCAACGCCTCGACCACGCCCGTCGTCTGCTCGAGACGACCGACCTGCCGGTCGACCAGGTCGCCGAGCACAGCGGCCTGGGCAGCGCAGGCAACCTGCGGCTTCACCTGGCGCGCCGGCTCGGTGTCACTCCTACGGCGTACCGCCGGACCTACCAGGGCAACGTCGCCTGACGCGAACCGCGGTCTCCCAGGTCGTGTGCCTGCCCGCGGGTGCTGCGCGGCGACGCCGGACTCCGCGGATAGTGTGAACCGCATGGCGATCATCGACGCGGTCGGCGGGCGCGAGATCCTCGACTCCCGGGGCAACCCCACGGTGGAGGTCGAGGTACTCCTCGATGACGGCACCTACGCGCGGGCGGCTGTCCCGAGCGGTGCCTCCACCGGAGCGTTCGAGGCCGTCGAGCTCCGCGACGGGGAGCGGGCCTACGGCGGCAAGGGCGTGCAGAAGGCTGTCGCGGCGGTGATCCAGCAGATCGGCCCGGCGCTCGAGGGCTTGGACGCCGACGACCAGCGACTCGTCGACCAGACGATGATCGATCTCGACGGCACCCCCAACAAGGCGAACCTAGGCGCGAACGCGATCCTCGGTGCCTCGCTCGCCGTCGCGAAGGCCGCGGCCGACTCCGCGGCGCTCCCGCTCTATCGGTACGTCGGTGGCCCGAACGCTCATCTGTTGCCCGTGCCGATGATGAACATCCTCAACGGTGGCGCGCACGCCGATACCAACGTGGACGTCCAGGAGTTCATGATCGCCCCGATCGGCGCAGCTACCTTCCGCGAGGCCGTACAGCAGGGCGCCGAGGTCTACCACGCGCTCAAGGCGGTGCTGAAGCAGCGCGGCCTGGGCACGGGCGTCGGAGACGAGGGCGGCTTCGCCCCCGACCTGCCGTCGAACCGCGACGCCCTCGACCTCATCGTCGAGGCGATCGGGTCCGCGGGACTGCGAGCCGGCACCGACATCGCCCTCGCCCTCGACGTGGCCGCGTCGGAGTTCTTCGACAGCGGGACCTACAACTTCGAGGGCAACAAGAAGTCGGCGGCGGACATGACCGCCTACTACGACGACCTGGCGTCGTCGTACCCGATCGTGTCGCTCGAGGACCCGTTGAACGAGGACGACTGGGACGGCTGGAAGACCATCACCGACGAGCTCGGCGACAAGGTGCAGATCGTCGGCGACGACCTGTTCGTGACCAACGTCGAGCGGCTCCAACGCGGCATCGACGGTGGCCAGGCCAACGCGCTGCTGGTGAAGGTGAACCAGATCGGGTCGCTGACCGAGACCCTCGACTCGGTCGACCTCGCCCACCGCAACCGGTTCCGCTGCATGATGAGCCACCGCTCCGGCGAGACCGAGGACACCACGATCGCGGACCTCGCGGTGGCCACCGACTGCGGCCAGATCAAGACCGGCGCACCGGCCCGGTCGGACCGGGTGGCCAAGTTCAACCAGCTGCTCCGGATCGAGGACGAGCTCGGCGAC
>DATFRX010000230.1:0-15522 GCA_035262905.1 Nocardioidaceae bacterium | reverse complement strand
GCCAAGGATCGGCGGATGTCCACCTACTCCAAGGGGATGCGCCAGCGGATGCGGGTCGCCGCGGCGCTGGTCCACGATCCGGCCGTGCTGCTGCTCGACGAGCCGTTCAACGGCATGGACCCGCGGCAGCGGCTGCACCTGATCGACCTGCTCCGCCGGATGGGCGACGAGGGGCGGACGGTGATGTTCAGCTCGCACATCCTCGAGGAGGTCGAGCAGGTAGCCAGTCACATCGAGGTGATGGTCGCCGGCCGGCATGCGGCGTCCGGTGACTTCGGCGCGATCCGCCGCCTGATGACCGACCGGCCGAACCGCTACCTGATCCGGACCGACGACGACCGACGGCTGGCCAGCCAGCTGATCGGCGACCCGTCGTGTCGCGGGGTGATCCTGCGATCCGACGACGGACTGGACGTCGAGGTCGTCGACTTCGGCCGGTTCGCCGTCATGCTGCCGCAGGTCGCCCACTCCGCCGGCATCCGGCTGCTCGAGGTCAAGCCCACCGACGAGTCGCTGGAGAGCGTCTTCGCCTACCTGGTCAGCGCTTAGGGGACGTCATGATGACCAACGCCACGATCGTCGGGCTCACCGTACGCAACGGCCTCGGGGCCCGCCGTACCGTCGTCCTGGTCATCCTGCCGGTGATCCTGATCGGACTCGCGATCACCGTCCGGGCCCTGGTCGGCGTCGACGAGGACGCCACCATCGGCGTGATGGTCGGACTCGGGCTCACCGTGGTCCTTCCGCTCGTCGCGCTGATCGCCGGCACCAGCGTGCTGGCCGCCGAGGTCGACGACGGCTCGATCGTCTACCTGCTGGCCAAGCCGATTTCACGGCACACCATCGTGGTGAGCAAGTACGTCGTCGCCCTCACCGCGACCATCCTGTTCACCACGCTGCCGATCATGCTGGCCGCCGCGATCATGACCGGCGAATTGCGCGGGGCGATCGGCTACGCCGCGGGCGCGCTGCTCGGCGCGTTCGCCTACTCCGCGATCTTCCTGCTGCTGTCGTGCGTCACCCGGCACGCCGTCGCGGCCGGCCTGCTCTACGTGCTGATCTGGGAGGGCCTGCTCGGCGGCCTGCTCAGCGGCGTTCGCTGGCTGAGCGTCGGCGCCTGGTCCACGTCGCTGGCGGACTCGATCGTCCACGACGACATCCTGACCAAGCCGGTCAGCCCGGCGTACGCGATCATCGCGACCCTCATCGTCACAGTGGGCGCCGTCTGGCTGGCCGGAGACCGGCTGCGGTCGTTCCGCCTCACCGGCGAGGAGTGACCGACCCGCTCGGGCGGTAGGCGACGCGTCGTCTGCCGCGGCGAGTGGCGCGCGGTGTCCCGGTTTGGCTGCTCCAGCGGTACATCGTGCGCCACTCGCGAAGTCGTGCGGGTCATCGTGCGCCAATCGGCGGGCCGACGGGCGGGTCGGAGAATCGACCTTGCGGGGGCCAGCACCCCACGATGTCGATTCGCGGTTCCGTACCGCGACAGCCGAGCGCCGGACCGGACACGACGCCGTGGCAGGTCAACGGACCCGGCGAGTTCGAGCAGTAGCAGAGCGTCACCTCACGCGTGGCCGATCGGCACCCTCCGGCACCGTGGGTGGTCGATCGGCCACGACGTGTTTGAATAGCCATTCAGTGCTTGACGTCGGCAGTGCGCCGATGTCGACTGATTGCGTATTACGCAATCATGATGAGCTATACGCAACGCTAGGGAGCGCTGAACCATGTCCTTTCCCAGTGACCTCGAGATCGCTCGGGCGACGTCGCTCAAGCCGATCGAGGACATTGCCAACCAAATGGGCCTCGAGAGCGACCTGCTCGAGTGGCACGGCGAGCACGTACTCAAGGTCAAGCTCGACGCGATCGAGCGGCTGGCCGACCGGCCGCGCGCGAAGTACGTCGTGGTCAGCGCGATCACGCCGACGCCGCTCGGCGAGGGCAAGACGACCACCACGGTCGGCATCGGCCAGGGCTTCGGCTACCTCGGCCGCAAGGCCACCGTCGCGGTCCGGCAGCCGTCGATGGGCCCGACCCTCGGCATCAAGGGCGGGGCGGCCGGTGGCGGCTACAGCCAGATCGTGCCGATGGACGTGCTCAATCTGCACCTGACCGGCGACATGCACGCGGTCACGGCGGCGCACAACCTGCTGAGTGCGGTGGTCGACGACCACCTGTTCCGCGGCAACGCCCTCGGTCTCGACGTCCACAACATCACCTGGCGACGCGTACTCGACGTCAACGACCGGGCGCTGCGCAACGTCGTGGTCGGTCTCGGCGGCCGGGGCGACGGCGTCCCGCGGCAGACCGGGTTCGACATCACGGCGGCCTCCGAGGTGATGGCGGCGCTGGCGCTGGCGCGCGACCTGCAGGATCTCCGGCAGCGGATCGGCCGCGTCGTGGTCGGCTACACCGGCGATGGCGAGCCCGTGACGGCCGAGCAGCTCGGCGCCGCCGGCGCGATGACGGTGCTGCTCCGCGAGGCGATCAAGCCCAACGTGCTCCAGACGCTCGAGCACACTCCCGTACTCGTCCACACCGGACCGTTCGGCAACATCGCGACCGGCAACTCGTCGATCGTGGCCGACCGGATCGGCCTGCGCTGCGGCGAGTTCCTCATCACCGAGGCCGGCTTCGGCGCCGACATGGGGGCTGAGCGGTTCTTCAACCTCAAGTGCCGGATCTCCGGCGAGGCCCCGGACGCCGCGGTCATTGTCGCGACGGTACGCGCGCTCAAGGCCCACTCGGGCAAGCACCGCATCGTCGCTGGCAAGCCGCTGCCGGAGGCGCTCCTGGCCGAGTCGCCGGACGAGGTACACGCCGGCGCGGACAACCTCCGCAAGCAGATCGCGAACATCCGGCTGCATGGTGTCTCTCCGGTCGTGGCGGTCAACGCGTTCCCGACCGACCACCCGTCGGAGCACGCCGCGATCCGCGAGATCGCCGAGGCGGCCGGGGCACGCGTGGCGGTCTCGACGCACTTCACCGACGGTGGCGCCGGGGCGGCCGAGTTGGTCGAGGCGATCGCCGAGGCGGCCGACGAGCCGAGCGAGTTCCAGCTGCTCTACCCGGACGAGGCGACGCTTCGCGAGAAGATCGAGACCGTCGCGACGAAGGTCTACGGCGCGGCCGACGTGGAGTACTCCGCGCAGGCGAACCGGTCGCTCGACACGTACGAGCGGGCCGGCTTCGGCGACCTCCCGGTCTGCATCGCCAAGACGCACCTGTCGATCACGTCGGATCCGAAGGCGACCGGCGCGCCGACCGGGTGGACCCTGCCGGTACGCGAGGTGCGAGCCTCGGTCGGCGCCGGCTTCGTCTACCCGATCTGCGGCGACATGCGGACAATGCCGGGTCTCGGCTCCAACCCGGCGCTCCGCCACGTCGACATCGACGACAACGGCGACATCGTCGGCCTGTCCTGACGATCATCAGTCACTCGTGGCGCGGTCATCGGTCACTCGTGGCGTGCCCGTCAGCCACTCGTGGCGCGGTCGTCGGTCACTTGTGGTGCGGTCATCGGTCAGTCGGCAGGCGGCCGACGCAGCCGCTTCGTCTCGCTGCGCCGCTGCTTGGCCGAGCGACGGCGAGCCATGGCGCCGCGCGACGGCCGGGTCGGGCGCCGGCGCTTCGGCGGCGGCGCCAATGCGGCCTCGAGGATCTCGGCGAGTCGGTCGGCCGCCGCGTGCCGGTTGCGCAGTTGCGACCGATGCTCGGAAGCGGTGACCGTCAGGACGCCGTCGACGAGGCGGTCACCCAGCCGTGACAAGGCCCGCTCGCGCTGCGGCTCCGACAACGCCCGTGATCTCGCGACGTCGTAGGACAGCTCGACTCGGGAGTCGGTCGTGTTGACGCCCTGGCCGCCGGGGCCGCTCGAGCGGGAGAACCGCCAGGCGAGCTCGTCGGTCGGCACGGTGATCGGTCCCGCCCGCAATGGCCCCTCGACACCGTCCACACGGTCCACGCTCCCACACGCGAGTTCGGCCGCCGCCTACCCGAATGGGAGTCTCAGTGGCCGGTGTGGCCACCGATGCGTGCTGACACCGTCGACCACGCCACAAGCGACCGACGAGCGCACCACGAGTGGCTGATGATCGGGAGGGCGGATCGGATAACGATGCGATAACGGACCGTGGGAACGCTCCCATGCGGCTCTTGACGCCGCGACCTGCGACGCAGCACGATGCCTGGGAGCGCTCCCATACTCGGGATGAATCCGTAGCGGGGCGCCAGAGAGGGAGGTCACGGTGATCAGCAAGGCGGCGCGGAGGCCCAAGCTCCGCTGGCTGGTCGGAGTCGCGGCGATCGCGCTGCTGGCACCGGCCTGTGGAGGGGACGACGACAGTGGCAGCGGGAGCAGTTCCGACGAACCGGTCACCTTGACCGTGAATGTCTTCGGTGGCGACGGCTTCGGCTACGACAATCTCGTCAAGCAGTACGAGCAGCAGCACCCGAACATCACGGTCGACTACAACGTGGTCACCGACGACTACGACAACGAGTACCGGCCGCAACTGATCCAGCAACTCGACGCCGGCAGCGGCGCCGGTGACGTGGTGGCCATCGAGGAACAGGGCGTCGGCCAGATGATGTCGATGGACGACGCCTGGGTCGACCTGTCCGACTACGGCCTCGACTCCCGCGAGTCGGACTACCCGGCCTGGAAGTGGGACCTCGGCCACACCAACGACGGCAAGCTCGCCGGACTCGGCACCGACGTCGGCGGCATGGCGATGTGCTACCGCACCGACCTGTTCAAGCAGGCCGGACTGCCGACCGACCGGGACCAGGTCGCGGCGATGTGGTCGGACTGGGACGGCTTCACGCAGACCGCGCAGAAGTTCGTCGACTCCGGCGTCGACTCGGCGTTCATCGACAGCCCCAACCAGATCTACAACATCCGCCTGGTGCAGGAGGCCGGCAACGGCGACGGCACCAGCTACTTCGATCGCGACAACAACTACATCCTCGCGGACTCCCCCGCGGTCAAGACGGCGTTCGACTACGTGCTCCAGCTGAACGACATGGGCGCGATCGGCAAGTTCCAGAACTGGACCGACGAGTGGAACGTCGCCATGGAGGCCGGCGGCTTCGCGACGATGGGCTGCCCGGCGTGGATGGCCGGTGTCATCGAGTCCACCTCCGGCAAGCAGAACGCCGGCAACTGGGACATGGCTCCGGTGCCCGGCGTGAGTGGCAACTGGGGTGGCTCGTGGCTGGCAGTCCCGGCACAGAGTGACCACCCGGAGGAGGCCGCGGCCCTGGCGGACTTCCTGACCCAGCCGTCGAGCCAGCTGGCCGCGTACAAGGCGATCAGCGTGTTCCCGAGCGCGCCGGAGGCCCAGCAGAACCCGGCCGTCGCCGACAGTACGAACGCGTACTTCAACGACGCACCGGTGGGTCAGATCATCTCCGACTCGATCACCTCGTTCCAGCCCGTCTACTACGGCGAGCTGCACTCGGCGGTACGAGCCGCGGTGGAGGACGTGCTCTACGGCGTCGTCGAGGGAACGTACTCGGATGACGAGGCCTGGGACGCATTCGTCTCGGCAGGCCAGGAAGTCGTCGACACCAGTGGGTGAACGACTGTGAAGACGGCGGAGCGGGTTGCGTCTGAGACTCAGGCGCAACCCGTCTCTCCGGTCCCCACCCGGAACCGTGTACGACGGTTCCTGTCGGTGATGGACCTGAAGGCCAGCCCCTACCTGCTGGTGTCGCCGTACTTCATCCTGTTCCTGATCTTCGGCGCCTTCCCCCTGGGGTTCACGCTGTGGGTCTCGCTCCACGACTGGCAGTTGGCCGGCGACAAAGAATGGATCGGCTTCGACAACTACCAGTTCCTGCTGACCAACGAGCGCTTCCGGATGACGGTCGTCAACACGATCGGCATGTTCATCATCGCGACCGTCCCGCAGCTCCTGCTGGCCCTGATGGTCGCGAACGCACTCAACAAACGCTTCCGGGGCCGGCTGCTGATTCGCCTCGGCGTCCTGATTCCGATGGTGACGTCGGTCGTCGCGGTGGCCATCGTGTTCAGCCAGATCTACGGAACCAAGTACGGGATGGTCAACTGGGCGCTCGGGCACTTCGGGGTCGACCCGATCGACTGGCGCAAGACGTCCCTCGCGTCGTGGGTGGCAATCTCGTCGATGATCGACTGGCGATGGACCGGTTACAACGCGATCATCTACCTGGCCGCGATGCAGGCCATCCCCCGCGTGCTCTACGAGGCGGCGACCGTCGACGGTGCCTCCTCGCGCCGGCAGTTCTGGCACATCACGGTGCCGCAGCTGAAACCCGTGATCATCTTCACCGTCTTCATCTCCACGATCGGCGGTCTCACGCTGTTCGCCGAGCCCATGATGTTCAACTCGGGGCGGCTCGACGGAGGCACAACCGGGCAGTTCCAGACCGTGGCGATGTACATCGTCCAGGCCTTCCGCGAACGCAACAACTACGGACTCGCCGCGGCGGCGGCCTGGCTGTTGTTCGCCCTCATCGTCGTCATCGCCCTGGCGAACTATCTCGTCGTCAACCGGATCCGGGAGTCGCGATGAGTACCGTCACGAGCCGCTCCCACGCGGACACAGCGACCGGGTCCGACGACCGGCGACCGACCCGGCGATCGGGTCCGAAACGCCGACGCAATGCAGCCGGCGTCCACGTCTGGGACGCGACACCGCTGACCCGGATCGCGATCGGCGCCACCATCATCTTGTCGATTTTCCCGCTCTACTGGATGATCGTCGTCGCCAGCCGGGATGCGTCGGCCGCCACGACGTTCCCGCCGCCGATGACTCCGGGCGGCAACCTCGCCGACAACGTCTCGACCGCGATCAACGACGACAGCTCGAACCTGGTCAAGGGCCTGATCAACTCGTTCATCGTGTCCGGCACAGTCGCGTTCTCGGTGGTCGTCATCTCGACGCTCGCCGGATTCGCCTTCGCCAAGCTGCGCTTCAAGGGCTCGACAGTCCTGCTGGCGATCATCCTGCTGACGATGGCGGTGCCGCTGCAGCACATCGGCATCGTGCCGCTGTACATCATGATGATCGAGCTCGGCTGGGTGAACACGTTGCAGGCGGTCATCCTGCCGTTCCTCGTCAACGGCTTCGGCATCTTCCTGATGCGGCAGTACACGATCCAGGCCGTTCCTGACGAGCTGGTCGAGGCGGCTCGGATCGACGGCGCGTCGACACTGCGGATCTACTGGAACATCGTGCTCCCGGCGGTACGGCCCGGCATCGCCGTACTCGGCCTGCTGACGTTCATGCAGAACTGGAACAAGTTCCTCTGGCCGCTGATCGCACTGAGCCCCGACAACCCCACCGTCCAGGTGGCCATCCAGCAACTCACGACCGGCAACTACAGCGCGGACTACTCGATGATCTTCACCGGAACCCTGCTCTCCATCCTTCCGCTGGTGGTCATCTTCATCGCCTTCGGCAAGCAGATCGTCGGCGGCATCATGGAAGGAGGCGTCAAGGCATGACAGAACTCGACGTACGGACCGAGGTCGAGCTCGACCAGGTCCAGCTCTCCGTCTTCCCCGACGACTTCGCCTGGGGCGCCGCCACGGCCGCGTACCAGATCGAGGGCGCCCATCACGCCGACGGCCGCACCGACTCGATCTGGGACACCTACAGCCACACGCCCGGCCGGATTGACGGCGGCGACACCGGCGACGTCGCTGTGGACCACTACCACCGCTGGCGCGAGGACATCGCGCTGATGGCCGACCTCGGCATCGCGAACTACCGCTTCTCGGTCTCGTGGCCGCGAGTGCAGCCGGGCGGCCGCGGACCGGCGAACCAGCGCGGACTCGACTTCTACCGCAGGCTGGTCGACGAGCTACTGAGCCGCGGCATCACGCCCTGGCTCACCTTGTACCACTGGGATCTGCCGCAGGAGCTCGAGGACGCCGGCGGCTGGCCGGAGCGGGACACCGCCCTGCGCTTCGCCGAGTACGCCGGGCTGGTCGTCGACGCGCTCGGCGACCGAGTCGAGTCGTGGAGCACGCTGAACGAGCCGTGGTGCTCGGCGTTCCTCGGGTACGCGGGCGGGCTGCATGCTCCCGGCCGGACCGAGCCGGGTGCGTCCGTCGCGGCGACGCATCACCTGCTGCTGGCGCACGGTCTCGCGGTCCAGACGCTGCGGGCCGCGGGCGGCGACCGCCAGATCGGGATCACGCTCAACCTCTATCCGGTCTCGGCCCAGACCGACAGCGCCGGTGACCTGGAGGCAGCCCGCCGGATCGACGGACTCCACAACCGGCTGTTCCTCGATCCGCTGTTCAACGGCGGCTACCCGGCCGACGTGCGGGCCGACCTGGCCGGCGTGTCCGACTTCGGCTTCGTCCGCGACGGCGACCATGCCGTCATCGCCGAGCCGCTCGACTTCCTCGGCGTCAACTACTACACCCGGCACGTCGTCGGCCAGGGCCCGTACCCGGGCACCCAGCTGGCCAGCTTCGTCGGCCGCGACGACCGGCCCCAGACCGCGATGGGCTGGGAGGTCGACAGCGGCGGCCTCACCGAGGTGCTGCAGATGGCCGCCGACCACACCAGCCTGCCGATCTACGTGACCGAGAACGGCGCCGCGTACGACGACGAGGTCGGCCCGGACGGTCAGGTCGACGACCCCGATCGGGTCGGCTATCTGCGCAGCCACATCGCGGCTTGCGCGGCGGCGCTGCAGACCGGCGTACCGCTGCGGGGCTACTTCGTGTGGTCGCTGCTCGACAACTTCGAGTGGGCTCGCGGCTACGCCAAGCGGTTCGGCATCGTCTACGTAGACTTCGAGAGCCAGCAGCGGATCCCCAAAGCCAGCGCGCTGTGGTACGCCGATCTGCTTCGGCGGCACGGCGACGGCATACTTTCGCCCGTGAGCGAGTGAGGTATCGGGTGAAGCAACGACGCCATCGAGGTCGCCGGTGAACGTGCGACGAACGAGCCCGGCAGGAGGCCAGCCGACCATCGAACAGGTCGCGGCCCGGGCCGGCGTGGGCCGAGGCACGGTGTCCCGAGTCATCAACGGCTCCCCACAGGTCACCGACCACACCCGGGAGGCGGTCCTACGCGCGATCGACGAGCTCGGCTACGTGCCCAACCGGGCGGCCCGGGCGCTCGTGACACAGCGGACCGACACCGTGGCGCTGCTGATCTCCGAGTCCGAGGAGCGGATCTTCGGCGAGCCGTTCTTCGCCGGCATCGTGCGCGGCGTCAGTACGGCGATCACGGCGTCGTCCCGGCAGCTCGTACTCGCCATGGCGCAGTCGGCCGACGGCCACAGTCGACTCGAGCACTACCTCACCGGACAGCACGTCGACGGCGTACTCCTGCTGTCGCTGCACGGCGACGACCCGCTGCCGGACCACCTGCTCGCCCGTGGCCTGCCGGTGGTCCTCGGTGGGCGGCCGGCAGGCTGGACCGGCGGTCGCTATGTCGACGTCGACAACCGGGCCGGCGCCCGGGCCGCGACGGAACATCTGATCGACCGCGGGCGGCGCCGGATTGCCACGATCACGGGCCCGCGCGACATGAGCGCCGGACTCGAACGTCTGGAGGGCTACCGCCAGGCGCTGGCCGGGGCCGGGCAGGATCTGGCGCCGGCTGCCGTTGCCGAGGGCGACTTCAGCGAGGCCAGCGGCGTACGCGCGATGCGGGACCTGCTGGCCCGGGTGCCTGACCTGGACGCCGTTTTCGCGGCCAGCGATCCGATGGCGGTCGGCGCGCTCACCGTCCTGCGCGAGCACGGCCGCCAGGTGCCCGGCGACGTCGCCGTGGTCGGCTTCGACGACTCGCCGGTGTCGCAGCACACCGATCCCCCGCTGACCAGCGTCCACCAGCCGGCCGAGCGGATGGGACAGGAGATGGCCGCCCTGCTGCTGGCCCAGATGGAGGGCCGGGCCGGGCCGGACGACTCGGTGGTGCTGCCGACCGAGCTCGTCGTACGCCAGTCGAGCTGACCCGAGGGCGTTCGGAAACGAGGCATTGTGCCGTCGTGACATCGGGCGCACACTGGAAAGGACCGAGCCCCCGACCCCTCCGAGGACGTGCGCCACTCCACCCCGATCAGCTGGCCACCGGACACGGTTCCGGTGCTGTCGCGCGGGAAGCATCGGCGCCCTCGAGCCGGAGCCTGCTTCATGGAGCTGGCCTCCTACATGGCGGGCGAGCCCTGGTCGGACCATCCGGAGTGCACCCACCCGGCGCTCGCGGCGCTGGCCCGTGAGGTCAACGACTACACGACCGACGAGGGACGTCACCGACTGGCTCCGATGGTGCCCTCGGTGATCGGCCTGACCAGCGACGACCCGGCGCTCGAGCTCGACATCGCGATGCGCGCAGCGACGGCGGCACTTCCGATCGCCGCCGAGGAGCGCCAGCGGGTGCTCGCCGTCGGCATCCTCCGGTGCCGTGCCGAGCGCAGCACAGATGGCAGCGCCCTCGACGACCAGCTCGAGGCCGCCAGCCAGGAGGCGCTCGACGCGGTGCCGGTCGCCGCCGAGTGGGCGCAGGACTTCGTCAAGACGTCGCCATGGCGCTCCAAGCGAGCCCGCCGGCGGCCGTACATCGGGATCATCCACCACGCGGCACGCAGCATCGGCGAGGCCTGCGTCGACGATCCCGACACACTGCTCTACGTGCTGCTCCGCGACACCATCGACGACTGCCGCCGCCGGATCCCGGCGAAGCCGGTGGACCGTCCGCAGCGCACCCGGGTCGCCACCACCTGATCCCGTCCCCGCGACGGATCATTCCCTCCCGCTGAGCGGTCGTACGGCCGTGCGCTCTGCTTGACATCCGGCCGACGCGTGGTCATACTCAACCAACTAGTTGATCAACTGAACGGTTGAATTCAATGGCATCGGATCAGCTCAGCCTCACCTTCGCCGCCCTGGCCGACCCCACCCGGCGAGCCATCCTGGCGCGGTTGGCCGACGGCGAAGCGACAGTCAATGAGCTGGCCGAGCCGTTCGACATCAGCCTCCAAGCGGTCTCCAAGCACCTGAAGGTGCTCGAGCGAGCCGGGCTGATCACGCGGGCGAGGAACGCACAGTGGCGTCCCTGCCGACTCGAGACGGCCCCGCTGGACAGCGCCTCGGACTGGATCAGCCGATACCGGCAGGTCTGGACCGACCGGTTCGAGCGACTGGACCGCGAAATCGACAAGCTCCAACGCAGCCGAAAGGAACAAGACCATGGCCAAGACTGAGTTCGTCATCGAGCCCGGCCGACAGGACATCGTGATCAAGCGGACCTTCGACGCTCCCCGAGACGTGGTGTTCGAGGCGCTCACCGATCCGACCGTCCTCGCGAAGTGGTGGGGTGGTCCCGACGAAGTCACGGTCGACCGCTACGAGGCCCGACACGGCGGCCAATGGCGGTTCGTCAGCACCGACGACGAGGGCACCGAGTGGGCGTTTCGCGGCGTCTACCACGACGTGGTGCCGTCCGAGCGGGTCACGTACACATTCGAGTTCGAGGGCATGCCCGGTCACATCGCGCTCGAGACCGTCACGCTCGAGGAGACCGAGGGCAAGACCACGTACCTCTCCAACTCGGTGTTCCAGACCGTCGAGGACCGAGACGGCATGGTCCAGTCCGGCATGCAGACCGGCGCCGAGGCATCACTCGACAAGCTCGCCTCGCTCGTCGAGGGCCGCTGACCCACCGGCCCCACTGGCGGTAGGCAAATCCCGAGACGCGCCGGCGTGTTTCAGGATTTGCCTACCCTCAGCGGGGCAGTCAGAGCTCGACCCGGCCGGTCACACAGGTGACGGTGCCGCCGCCGACCCAGATCGCGCCGTCGGCATCGCGTGAGACATGGACTCGCCCGGCGCGGCCCAGCACGGTTCCCTGACTCGCGACGTAGGGCGCCTCGACCCGGCCGGTACGCAGCAGCCACCCC
The DNA here is from genome assembly GCA_035262905.1 of Nocardioidaceae bacterium. Lineage (GTDB taxonomy): Bacteria > Actinomycetota > Actinomycetes > Propionibacteriales > Nocardioidaceae > DATFRX01. The sequence goes on along the minus strand of DATFRX010000230.1, from coordinate 3,609 downwards.
GCGAGCGAGGCGTTCAGGCTCCCGGTCACCGGATCCTCGAGGGCCGGACCGACCATCGGCGAGAACGCCCGCACCTCGATCGCGGCCTCCGAGCCGGCCGGATAGGGACCGGCGACCCCGACGTCGAGATCGACCAGCCCCGGCCGCAGCGCGAGCACCGCCTCGGCACTCGCCAGCCAGACCGCCACCCAGCCGGGACCGTTGTCGACCCACTCCGCGTCGAGGATGTCGGAGCGATCGATGCCGAGTACGGCGGCGATCCGCTCGACGAGCGACTCCTCGACATCTCCCGATCGCAGTAACGGCGGAGCGGCGAAGGCGAGTCCGTCGTCGGTCCGCCGGATCGGCACCAGCCCGGCGCCGCACTCCTGCACAATCTCGTCGCCGCCGCGCGGCACTCCCCCGTGGGACAGCCAGGCGTGACAGGTCCCGAGCGTCGGATGACCGGCGAACGGCAACTCTGCGGTGGGAGTGAAGATCCGTAGCCGGTAGTCGGCACCGGACTCCGTCGGCGGCAGCACGAAGGTCGTCTCGGACAGGTTGGTCCAGGCCGCGAAGCGCTGCATCTGCTCGGCCGACATTCCGTCGGCGTCGTGGACGACCGCGACCGGATTGCCGACGTACGGCGTCGTGGTGAACACATCGACCTGATCGAATTCACGCGGCATGTCGCCGAGTGTGCCACCCACGCAGAACCGCCCGGCCCGAACCGAGTAGTTGTCCGCATGTGGAGACACCGCGCGCCGAACGAGGGTTAGGCCATGAGCACTCCCAAGCAGCCCACCAACACCACCGCGTTCTTCGTCCAGGCCGGCGTCTCGTTCGGCCTCGCGCTGCTGTCCCTGCTGATCGGCGTCCTCTACCTCGAGGTCGACCCGTGGGTACGCGCGTTCCTCGGTCTCGCCGTCGTCTTCCTGACCACGTCGGCGTTCACCCTCGCCAAGTGCGTACGCGACCACCAGGAGTCCAGCGCGATCTACCAGCGCATCGACCAGGCCCGCGTCGACAAGATCCTGTCGGAGCACGACCCGTTCCAGAACCCGGTCTGACCTCCATGCGGCGGCGGGCCCGGCACAGGGGGGCGGGCCCGCCGCAAGGTCATGTCCGCAGGTCGGCCGCAAACTTGCTTGACACCATCCGTTCGATGCCTCGAAGCTATGGGGCCATGACAACGTTGTCCCCCTCGGGGTCAACTGCGGCCGGAGCACCACGGGCCCGACCCACGATGGTGGACGTCGCCAAACACGCCCATGTCTCGCTCAAGACAGTGTCCCGCGTCGTCAACGACGAGCCCGGCGTAAGACTCCAGACGGCGGACCGGGTTCGCGAGTCGATCCGGACCTTGGGCTTCCGGCGCAACGACGGAGCCCGGCAACTGCGCCGGGGCCGTACCGCGAGCATCGGGCTTGTCGTCGAGGACCTGGGCAACCCGTTCTACTCGACCCTCACCGGAGCGGTCGAGCGGGTGGCCCGGCGCCGTGCGCACCTGCTGATGAGCGCGTCAGCCGAAGGCTCCGCCGAACGCGAGCGGTCCATCGTGGAGGCATTCCTGGACCGGCGCGTCGACGGTCTGATCATCGTTCCGGCCGAGGCCGAGCACGGCTGGCTGATCCCGGAGCTCGGCGAACGTACTCCGGTGGTCTTCGTCGACCGTCCCGCCGCCGGCATCGCGGCCGACGCAGTGCTGATCGACAACCGCGGCGGCGTACGCAGCGCCGTCGAGCATCTGGTCGCCCAGGGACATCGGCGGCTGGGATTCCTTGGTGATGGCGCCGCGTTCTGGACCGGCAGCGAGCGGCGGGCCGGGTTCGAGGCCAGCCTCTACGACATCGATGGGGCCGAGGCCGGCACGATCGCGATGGGCCCGTACGAGCTGGACGATCTGGTCACGCTGCTGCGCTCGTGGACCGACGGCCCGGACCCGATCTCCGCCGTCGTCACCGGCAACAACCGGGTCACGTCGCAGGTGCTGCACGCCATGCGGCGGCTCGACGCGCCGCTGGCCCTGGTCGGCTTCGACGACTTCGAGTACGCCGACCTGCTGGTCCCGCCGGTCACCGTGGTCAGCCAGAACCCCGATGCGCTCGGCGAGCAGGCTGCCGATGCGCTGTTCTCCCGGCTCGAGGCATTGTCCGGCGCACCCAGCCGGCTGCCGTCGGTCCGCCAGATCGTGCTTCCGACCCGACTCATCGTGCGCGGTAGCTCCGGCCGTAGCGACGCCGGCGGGAGTGCGACCTGACAATGCCCATAGCGATCACCCCGAGCCCGCGGGGTGCGCCGGACCGCCCGGCAGCGACGACGAGCAGGCGACGCACCGCACTCGCGAGTGCCGCCATTCTCGCTGCAGCCACGATCCTGACGGCATGCGGCGACGACTCGGCCGATGCCAGCAGCACCGGGGGCGACGTCGAGATCATGACCTGGTGGACCGAAGGCGGCGAGAAGGCCGGCCTGGACGCCTTGATCGAGACCTTCAACGCCCAGTACCCCGGCGAGAACCTGGTGAGTACGCCGATCGCCGGCGGCGGTGGCAGCAATGCCAAGCAGGTCATCATGCAGCGCCTGGCGCAGAACGACCCACCGTCGTCCTTCCAGGGCCACGCTGGTGGCGAACTGCTCGACTACATCAACACCGGCCGACTGCAAGACGTCAGCGCGCTGTACGACGAGGAGGGCTGGAACGACGTCTTCCCGCCCGACCTGATCGACATGCTGACCTATCACGGCGCGATCTACTCGGTCCCGGCGAACATCCACCGGGCCAACCTCGTGTGGGCGAACCCCAAGGTGCTCAAGACCGCCGGGCTCCAGCTGACATCGCCGGCGTCGATCGACGACTGGATCGACGACCTGCGGCAGTTGCAGCAGAGCGGCATGCAGGCCCCGCTCGCCGTCGCGACCGACTGGACCCAGGTACATCTGCTCGAGACCGTACTGATCTCCGACCTCGGCCCGGCCGGCTACACCGGACTGTGGGACGGCTCGACCGACTGGTCGTCGCCGGAGGTCACGGCCGCGCTCGAGGATTACGCCACGCTCATGACCTTCGCCAACGACAACCGCGTGAGCCTCGACTGGCCCGACGCGGCTGGCATGGTCGCCGACGGCGAGTCCGCCTACACGGTGATGGGCGACTGGGTCCCGGCGAGCTTCGACCAGCAGGGCCTGAAACCGCAGCAGGACTACATCTGGTGGCCGGTGCCGGGGACGGCCGGCGTGTACGACTTCCTCGCCGACTCCTTCACGCTGCCGGCTGACGCGCCGAACCAGGAGGGCGCCGAGGACTGGCTGCGCGTCGTCGGCAGTGCCGAAGGCCAGCGGGAGTTCAACCTGGCCAAGGGCTCGATCCCGGCTCGTACCGACGCCGACCCGCAGGACTACGGCGTCTACCAGCAGTCGGCGATGCACGACTTCGCATCCGACGCGATCGTGCCATCGCTGGAGCACGGTGCCGCCACGTCGATCGCCTGGCTGAACCAGATCACGTCCGCCGTCGGCAAGTTCTCCGCCGATCCCGACGTGGCCACCCTCCAAGACGACCTGGTCGCCGCCGCACACGACAACCAGCGAGCGACGGACGGATCCGTGGGCTAAGCGAAGACCTTGCCG
>DATFRX010000229.1:0-6063 GCA_035262905.1 Nocardioidaceae bacterium | reverse complement strand
ATGACGTCTGCACGATCGATCTCCCTTCGAACGGTCGTCGTAGCTGGGTCAACCCCCAGCAGTACGACGTCGCAGACCGTCCGAATGTGACACCACGTGATGTGCCCCACCTGGGGCTCGGACTGCTTACGTCACCGATGCACAGCGGTCGTCGTCGGAGTGTATGGGCGGGGTTGGTCGGCCGCTCGCGCCTGGTTGCGCCGGTGGATCTCTCGAAGGATCAGGAACGCGGTGAGGAACACGACGGTCGCGACCTCGGTGACTCGCGCGGCGCGGATCGCCGGTGGGTCGTAGCCCGGCTCCTGGAATCCGAACAGCGGCCGCTGCTCGCTGATCCAGAGGAAGACGAACTGGATCACGGCCTGGCCGATGCCGGCGAGCGCGAGGCCGATCACGGCGAGGTTGCCCCATGGACGGGGCAGGAGGTCCACCGGCAGCAGCAGCAGGGCGCACACGACGACGGCGCCGACGAAGCTGAGGATGAACAGGGTGCTGATCGTCGGGATGTTGGAGTAGAGCTTCTGGTACTCGTGGAGGTGGATGATCCCGACCGCCAGCAGGAAGAGCGCGCCAAGCACTCGGGCCGTCAGCGCCGCCCAGCCGTCACTCAACATGGCGGCCACCTCCGCCGGGGCGGTGTGGGTCTAGTTGTGCATACGTGTTGTCCATACCCGTGCTACGCACAGCACGTGGTGGACGGTTCAACCGGCGTGGCGCCGAACCGGCTAGAGACCGGACCTAGCGGCGCCAGGCCTCGGTCTCGTCGCGGAAGACGGTCAGCCAATAGTGCGGCAGTACGTCCTTCAGCGTCGCCCACTGGACCCCGGTCGGGTCTGCCTCGTCCGCCACCGCGACGAGGACATCGGGTCCGTGTACCGCCAGCCGCTCCCGGCATACTCCGCAGGGGCTGAGCACGAGGAACCGGCCGTCTGCGGTGCGATGGAGACAGACCGACGCGACGACGGACTGGCCGAGCCGGAAGGCGCCACAGTAGGGCTCGATCTCGTGACAGACCTCGACGCTGGAGTTGGCGGCATCCGGGCTGGTTCCGGTGAGGATGGTGCCGTCCTCGAGCAGCATCGCCGCCGCGCCGCGTTCGGGGTCGTTGGGGAATCGGCGCTCGATCAGGGTCCGGCAGGCATCGACGACGGCGTCCAGAGTGCGAGGATCCACGCCGCGATGCTAGTCGTCCGCCGAGTGCCGACGATCCCGAGCTGACGCTTCCAAGGATGGGTGGTAGCACCCATTCCACTGCCGCTCGCTCACGGCTGGGATGGACCTGCGGGGCGAGGAGGTCGGCAACGTGCTCGTGAAGAAGCAGGATCTCATCGAGTGGCTGGTGCAGAACGGCGACGAGGCGACGGCGTTCGAAATCGACGGCAGCCACATCCCGCAGGAGATCGACACCGATACGGATCGGGACCTGCTGGCCGAGTACGAGATCGACGTGGACGCGCTGCTCGAACGCGGCTGACCCATGAGCCAGTTGCTGAGAACTGCATCCCCGTTCACGTCCTGGGCGCCGTGGTTCGACGAGAGCGCGCTTCAGTCGTTGCTGTTCGAGCCGACCCATCGAGCAGTACGGCAGCAGCTGCATCTGCACGCGCCGCGCGGGGGCTCGATGCTGGACGTCGGGTGTGGCACGGGGCGGCTCCTACAGTCCGCGGGGCAGCTCCTACAGTACGCACCCCTGATCGGCGTGGATCCCTGCATCGAGATGCTCCAGGCGGCTCAGGCTCGAAACCCCGTTGACGACGATCGACCCAGCCCGATGTTCGTCGGGGCGATGGCCGAGCGGTTGCCGTTCGCCGATGGTGCGTTCGATGTCGTCACGTCGACGTTGTCGCTACGGCACTGGGATGACCCGAGCAGAGGTCTGCGTGAGCTCGTACGCGTGCTGTCGACGTCAGGGACTTTGGTGCTTGCCGATGCCGAGGTTGATGCGATCCCGGCGCCGAGACACCGCTGGCGCTTGCGGCGTCCGGTCGGGTGGTTGCGGCTGTTGGTGGCTCAGTGCGGGCTCAAGGTCGTCGATGGTCAGGAGCCGCTGGTGCGTGGGCCGGTTCCCCGTGTCCAGGTGCTGACTGCCCGGCACCGACGATGACGGTGGCTCGGCTGGCGGGGGAGGACGCCGGGCAGCGGCTCCCTGAGACGCTGGGCGCATGACCCGACAGATGTCCGTGCCGTTGTTCTGGCGGGTATGCGCGATCAACGGTGCGGTGTTTCTGCTCGGCGCGCTGGCACTGGTGTTCTCACCCGCGACGGTCTCGGCGCCGCCGTTGTGGTCCGAGATCGGCGTGCTGTCGATCGGCCTCGCCGCCAGCCTGGTGCTCAACGGCATCCTGCTGCGTTCGGTGCTCCATCCACTGGACCAGCTCACCGCTGTGATGGCAGCCATCGATCTGCGTCAGCCCGGGCAACGGGTGGCAGATACCGAGTCGGTCCCGGCTCAGCCGTTGGTGGCAGGGTTCAACGCGATGCTGGATCGGCTGGAGTCCGAGCGGACCGCGAGTACGACGCGCGCCCTGCAAGCCCAGGAAGCCGAGCGACAGCGCATCGCTCAGGAGCTCCACGACGAGGTCGGCCAGAGCCTCACCGCCGTACTGCTCGGGCTCAAGCAGGCGATCAACGTCGCCCCTCCCGAGGTAGCCGCGGAACTGGAGGTCGTGCGCAACACCACCCGGACCAGCTTGGAGGAGGTTCGCCGGATCTCCCAGCACCTGCGACCGGGTGTGCTGGCCGACCTCGGGCTGCTCAATTCGCTGTCGAGCCTTGCCAGCGACCTGACGGCACGGACCGGCATTCCGGTCCACCGTGACTTCCTCGCCGATCTTCCGGAGCTTCGGCCCGAGTCGGAGCTCGTGATCTACCGCGTTGCCCAGGAGGCCCTGACCAACGTGGCCCGTCATGCCCGGGCGAGCCGCATCGAGCTTGGGCTCAGCCGCCGTGGCGACAGCGTCGTCCTGCTGGTGACCGACGACGGAATCGGCGGCGCCGACCCGAATCTCGGCGCCGGCATCCAGGGCATGAAGGAACGAGCCCAGATGGTCGGCGGTCGCTGCGAGCTGAGCTCCCGTCGCGGCAGTGGCACGAAAGTACGGCTCGAGATCCCTGTCGGGGACCAGACGGCATGACGGTCCGCATCCTGCTCGCCGACGACCACACCCTGGTCCGGGCTGGACTTCGTCGCGTTCTCGAAGCCGAGCCCGACCTCGCCGTCGTCGCAGAAGCCGCCGACGGCGCCGAGGCCGTCGAGCTGGCCCGCACCTCCGCAGTCGATCTGGCGGTCCTCGACGTGTCCATGCCCCGGATGACCGGCCTCCAGGCCGCCAGCGAGATCTCCCGCCGCTGCCCGGACACCCGCATCCTCATGCTGTCCATGCACGACAACGAGCAGTACTTCTTCTCCGCATTACAGGCCGGGGCGAGCGGCTACGTACTCAAGTCCGCTGCCGACGAGGACCTCGTCGCCGCCGTTCGGTCCGCCATGCGGGGTGAGCCCTTCCTCTACGCCGGCGTCGCCAGCACGCTCGTCCGTGACTTCCTCGACCGATTGCGCCGTGGCGAGCGGATGCCGAGCGCCGTACTCACCCAGCGAGAGGACGAAGTCGTGAAGCTGATCGCCGAGGGTCACTCGTCCAAGGAGATCGCCGCGACGCTCGTGATCAGCGTCCGGACCGTCGAGCGGCACCGGGCCAACGTGCTGGCCAAGCTCGGCATGCGAGACCGAACCGAGCTCACCCGTTACGCGATCCGCGCCGGACTCATCGAGCCCTGACCGGAGCGCGTGGCTCTCGTACGGCAGGGACGACGGCGAGGGCGATGAGGATGCCGGCGCCGACGGCGAGGAGGGCATGGAGGACGCCGACGTGATCGCCGAGGAAGCCGAGCAGTGGCGGACCGGCGAGGAACGCCGAGTAGCCGATGGTGGAGACCACCGACATCCGAGCGGCTGCGCGGGTGGCGTCGTCGGCGGCGGCGCTCATGCCGACCGGGAATCCGAGGCTGACGCCGACGCCCCAGATCGCGGCGCCGAGGTAGGCGAGCGGCACGTTGCCGTAGACCACCAGCAGACAGCCAAAGCCGGCCAGGGTCAGCAGCACTCGCAGGACCGGAAGCCGGCCGTAACGGTCGAGCAGATTGGTTCCCAGCACGCGGCCGAGAGTCATGAAGGTGAGGAACGCGGCGAAGCCGAGGACCCCGGCCCACGACGGGAGGTGGTAGCCCTCGACCATCGCCACCGAGAGCCAGTCGTTGGCGGCGCCCTCGGTGAACGCAGCGATCAGGACGAGTACCCCGATCAGGAGGGTGCGCGGCTCCCGCCACGCCGACAGCACGCTGGGCGCCCGCGTCTCGTCGGTCGCGGCCGGGGTCGGGTCGGAGTGGGGGAGGAACGCCGTGGTCGCCGTCATGACCACGACGGCGACCAGTGCCGCCACGACGACGAGATGTGCTCCGATCGGTACCCCGACCCAGGACAGGCCGGCGCCGATCAGCGCACTGACCACGGTGCCGGCGCTGAACGCGGCATGGAACCGCGGCATCAGGTTGCGCCCAAGCCGTTGCTCGACCGCCGCGCCCTCGAGGTTCATGCCGACGTCCCAGATGCCGGTGCCCAGTCCGGCGGCGAACAGGCCGGCCGCGACCAGGGGTACGGAGTCCGCGAGGTCGATCCCGATCGCGATCGCCGCGACCCCCGCCACCAACCCGGCGAGGCCGAGCCGGACCGCGCCCACCGGGCCGTAGCGTCCGGCGAGCCAGCCCGACGAGGGCAGACCGATGACCGCTCCGGCCGACAGCGCGAGCAGGAGCAGTCCGAGCTGCCCGCTGGACAGTCCGAGCTGGGCCTTGGTGTCGGGGATGCGAGACGCCCAGGCCGCGAACGAGAAGCCGTTGACGGCGAACACGACGTACACGGCGTCGCGGGCCGGCCAGAGGTTGGCCATGGCGAGCCGGTCGGTACTCGTCGCAGTCACGGGCGCTCCCGGGCGGGTCGAATCGTTTCGAGTCGAATCGATTCGATACTATCTGACCATGGCCCCGGTTCAACCTGACATCTCGCCACGGCCCACATTGCGGGACGTCGCCGAGCGGGCCGGCGTGGCCGCGTCGACCGCGTCGTTGGTGTACAGCGGCCGCGGACCGGTCGCCGCGTCCACGGCGGAGCGAGTACGCCGGGCCGCGGCCGAGCTCGGCTACGTCGGGCCGGACCCGCGGGCGGCGTCACTGCGTCGCGGTCGCGCCGGCGCGGTGGGCGTACTCGTGGAGGGCCGGCTGCTCCAGGCGTTCCGGGATCCGTTCGCCGTGGCCGTGCTGGACGGGCTGGCGCAGGAGTTGGACGCCGTTCCGACCGGGATGCTGCTCGTCGCGCAGCCGTTCGAGGAGCCAGGCCGGGCGATGGAGGTGGTGAGCGGGCTCGCGATCGACGCCCTCGTGTTCTCGATGTGCGGTCCGGCCGAGAGTCCGCTGGTCGACCATCTCGCCGCGCGGGGAGTCCCGATGGTCGGCACCGGCGCACCGCTCGACCGCCGGGTACGTCAGGTGCTGATCGACGAGGCCGGATCGCAGGGCGAGGCGGTCCGCCATCTCCAGTCGCTGGGCCATCGCCGGATCGGTCACGTCACGATGCCGATGCAGCCGGTCACCGACGGCGGACCACTGCGCGCGGCCGATCTCGACCGCGCCGTCTACGTCGACTCTCGCGATCGGGGTCGCGGCTTCCTCCAGACGGCCGGCCGCTCGGCGCCGATGGTCGAGGCGGCGACGCCCGATGTCGAGGGCGGGATCGCGGCTGCGCGGGTGCTGCTCGACGTGGCGGGCGCCGACCGGCCGACCGCGATCGCTGCGCAGAGCGATTTGCTCGCTGCCGGAGTCATCCAGGCAGCCGCCGGGCTCGGCCTTCGAGTGCCGGAGGACCTGAGTGTGACCGGGTTCGACGGCGTGTCACTGCCGTGGCTCGCGGCGCCGCTGACCACGATCGACCAGCACAGCGAGGAGAAGGGGCGTACGCTCGGGCGGCTCGTGGCTCGGCTGATCGACGGTGCGCCGGACGATCAGATCGAG
>DATFRX010000228.1:0-11320 GCA_035262905.1 Nocardioidaceae bacterium | reverse complement strand
GCCGAGGTGTGCTCCAACTGCCACCCGTTCTACACCGGCAAGCAGAAGATCCTTGACACCGGCGGTCGAGTCGCGCGGTTCGAGAAGCGCTACGCGAAGGCCAAGTCCGGCAAGTAGCTCCATCACACGGCGTCGCCCAGGCCAGACCTTGGGCGGCGCCGTCTTCGTTTGTACGCGTCTAGCGGGCCACAGGGAGGTGGCGTGATGTTCGAGGCGGTCGAGTCGTGGGTCGCCGAGCATGCCGACCTCGAGCGCCAGCTCGCCGACCCGGCGCTGCACGCGGATCCGCAGCGCGCCAAGCAGGTCGGCCAGCGCTATGCCCGGGTCCGCTCGGTCGTCGAGACCTATCGGGCCTGGCGGCAGGCCACCGACGACGCCGCGGCGGCGCGTGAGCTGGCCGCTGAGGACGAGTCGTTCGCCGCCGAGGCCGACTCGCTCGAGACGCAGCGGGCCGAGCTCGAGGAGCGCCTCCGGCGGCTGCTGCTGCCACGCGACCCGGCCGACGACCGCGACGTCATCCTCGAGATCAACGCCGGTGCCGGTGGCGAGGAGTCGGCGCTGTTCGCCGCCGATCTGGCCCGGATGTACACCCGGTTCGCCGAGCGTCGTGGCTGGCGGGTCGAGACGCTCGATTCGACCGAGTCCGAGCTGGGCGGATTCCGCTCGGTGACGCTCGCCATCCAGGCCAAGGGCACTCCTGAGCCGGGCGAGGCGCCCTACGCGTTGCTCAAGTACGAAGGCGGCGTCCACCGCGTCCAGCGGGTCCCCGTGACCGAGTCGCAGGGCCGGATCCACACCTCGGCCGCCGGCGTACTCGTGCTGCCCGAGGCCGAGCCGGTCGACGTCGAGATCAACGACTCCGACCTGCGGATCGACGTGTTCCGGTCGTCCGGACCCGGTGGCCAGAGCGTCAACACCACCGACTCCGCCGTCCGCATCACCCATCTGCCGACCGGCGTCGTCGTGAGCTGCCAGAACGAGAAGAGCCAGCTGCAGAACCGGGAGCAGGCGATGCGGATCCTGCGGGCCCGGCTGCTCGCCATGGCCCAGGAGGCGGCCGACGCCGAGGCGGCCGAGCGCCGTCGCTCCCAGGTACGCACCGTCGACCGCTCCGAGCGGATCCGGACGTACAACTTCCCCGAGAACCGGATCTCCGACCACCGGGTCGGCTTCAAGGCCTACAACCTCGACTCGGTCCTCGACGGCGATCTCGACGCGGTGATCGGTGCCCTGGTGACCGCCGACGAGGCCGAACGCATGGTGGAAGCGGGCCAGGAGTCGGCATGACCACGCGCGAGCTGCTCGGAGCGGCCACTGCCCGGCTGTCCGAGGCCGGGGTCGCCTCTCCGGAGCTCGACTCCAGGCTGCTGCTCGCCCACGTGCTCGGCGTGCCGCACCTGGCCCTCGCCGGCGACGCGGAGCTCGGGTCGGAGCCGGCCGACCGGTTCGAGGCCCTGATCGCCCGCCGAGCCGCCCGGGAGCCGTTGCAGCACCTGCTCGGCAGCGCGGCCTTCCGCTACGTCGACGTCGAGGTCGGGCCGGGTGTCTTCGTGCCGCGGCCGGAGACCGAGCTGCTCGCCGGCTGGGGGATCGCCCAGCTCACGGCGCTGCGGGAGACCGGCACGCCGAGCCCGATCGCGGTCGACCTGTGCACCGGATCCGGCGCGATCGCGAAGGCGGTGGCCGACGAGCATCCGGCGGCGAAGGTGTTCGCGGTCGAGGTGTCGGAGCCGGCGCTGGAGTACGCCCGGCGCAACCTGGCCGGCACCGGCGTCGACCTACGGTCTGGCGACATCGCCGACTGCCTTCGCGAGCTGGACGGCCGCGTGGACGTCGTCATGGCCAATCCGCCGTACATCCCCCTGAGCGAGTACGAATCGGTCGCCGTCGAGGCACGGGAACACGACCCGGCGATCGCCCTGTGGTCCGGTCCCGACGGTCTCGACGTGATCCGGCTGGTCGAACGCGTCGCGCACCGGCTGCTGCGGCCCGGGGGTGTGGTGGGCTGCGAGCACGCCGACTCCCAGGGCGAGCTGGTGCCGGCGTTGTTCGGCGAGACCGGGCGCTGGACCGGGGTCCGCGACCACCGCGATCTCGCCGAGCGTCCCCGGTTCACGACGGCGCACCGGCTCTAGGACGGCCCAACTCAGCGCCCGTCGGCACAGGTGGCACGATGTCCTCCGTGAGCGAGCGAGCAGTCCACCGCCGCACCCCGATCGTCACCCCGGCGAAACCCGCGAGGCGGCTCCGTGTCTGAACGGTTCTCGTGCGCCGACGAAGCGGAGCGCGACAACGGCATGGAGGCCGCTGTCATCGCGCTGCGGTCCGGCAAGCTCGTCGTGCTGCCCACCGACACGGTGTACGGCATCGCCGCTGATGCGTTCGATCCGGCCGCCGTACGCCGGCTGCTGCGTGCCAAGGGCCGAGGCCGCAACATGCCGCCGCCGGTGCTGGTCGCCGCGCAGACCACCCTGGACGCGCTGGCCACCAAGGTCCCGGACCTGGCCCGGGAACTGGTCGACGAGTTCTGGCCCGGGCCACTGACGCTGGTCTGCCAGCAGCAGCCGTCGCTGACCTGGGATCTCGGCGACACCCGCTCCACTGTCGCGGTCCGGATGCCCGACCACGACGACGCCCTGGAGCTGCTGCGCCGGACCGGGCCGCTCGCGGTGAGCAGCGCGAACCGCACCGGTCAGCCGTCGCCGACGACCGTCGACGCGGCCGAGGAGATGCTCGGCCTGACGGTCGAGGTCTACCTCGACAGCGGCCCGACCGAGGGCGATGTCCCCTCCACCATTCTCGATGTCACGTCCGATCCGCCGCGGGTGCTGCGCGAGGGCGCGATCGAGCTGGCCAAGCTGAAGGAGTTCGACGAGCGCGTAGAGGTAGCCTCATGAGCAGATCGGGGTGCACCAGACGACGCCGTTGTGAGCTCGGGTCATGCGCGAATATCTGCTGATCTTCCTCGCCGCCGCGGCCGCCACCTACGTCACCGCAGTCATTGCGCGCGAGGTGGCGACCCGGCTGCACGCCGTGGCGAAGGTACGTGACCGCGACGTGCACGCCACGCCGATTCCGTACTTCGGCGGCATCGCGATCCTGGCCGGGCTGGGTGCGGCATACCTGGTCATGCGGCAATTGCCGTTCCTCTCGACCGCCAACGCCGTGGTCTTCGACGACGCCGGGGCCGTGCTGCTCGGCGGCATCCTGATCTGCATCGTCGGGGTCGTCGACGACGTCTTCGAGCTGGACGCGCTGACCAAGTTCGCGGGCCAGGTCGTCGCCGCAGTCGTGGTCGTGGCCCAGGGCGTGCAGTTCCTGTATCTGCCGCTGCCCGGCCTGTCGGGGACGCTGGTGCTGGATCCCCTGCAGGCGGCGTTCTTCAGCGTCCTGGTGATCGTCGTGACCGTGAACGCGGTCAACTTCATCGACGGTCTCGACGGCTTGGCCGCCGGGGTCATCTGCATCGGCGCGGCCGCGTTCTTCATCTTCGCCTACCTGCTGGCCCGGGAGAACGCGCAGTCGCTCGCCATCACAGCCGCCCTGCTGACGGCTGCCCTCGCGGGCGCCTGCGCGGGGTTCCTTCCGCACAACTTCTTCCCGGCCCGAATGTTCATGGGCGACTCGGGGTCGATGCTGATCGGCCTGGTCCTCGCCGGGTCGGCGATCAGCCTCACGGGTCAGTTCCCCGCGACCTCGGTCTCGGAGGGCATCGCCGGCGCCCGCGCCACCCTGACCCCCACGCTGCTGCCGCTGATCCTGCCGGTGGCGATGGTGATGGTGCCGTTCGCCGACCTGCTCCTGGCGGTGATCCGGCGTACGCGGGCGGGCCGGTCGCCGTTCAGCCCGGACAAGATGCACCTGCATCACCGGCTGCTCGAGATCGGCCATTCGCACCGGCGCGCCGTGCTCGTGATGTACATGCTGGCGGCGTTCGTCGCGTTCGGAACGGTCTGGCTCAGCCTGTTCGCCGGCTGGCGCTCGATGGTCGGCGTGGGGATGCTCGCGATCGTCACCCTGGCCGCCACGTTCGCGCTGCCGAGGGTCCGCCAATCGCCGGCCGGACCCGGTCTGTAGCCTTTGGGTTTGAGTCCGCCCAGGACTTTGTGCTACTTTTCACAAGCGTTCAGGAAGTCCTCAGCAATCCGATCTCCATGAACGCGTACTACTACCCCAGATCGACCGACGGGGGCGGCATCCCCGCCCGTTGTCCGGCACCCAGGACGGCCGCCAAATGACGACCGACACCGAGCCCCGGTACTCGCCGAGTCGCGTGCGAATCCGGCCGCAATGGCCTGGTCACGCGACGATTTCCGGTCGCGAACGCTGTGATAGCGTCGCTGCCGTCTCGACGACTGCGAGACTGCGTGAACCTCGCATCACCCCAGGTGACGGGAGCCCCTCGCGCGATGAACGACGATCGTGCAAAGCCGACTGTCGACCTATGGACCCTGCTGAGTCTCGGAACCTACAACGTCGTCTGTTTGCTGTTGGGAATGGGTGTGGGATGGCTCATCGACAGTCAGATCGACACGTTCCCCGCCTTCGTCCTGATCGGGCTGGTCGGTGGGATCGCCCTCGCAGTGGCCGGGACCTGGCGTCGGATGAAACCGTTCCTGAAGGACTAGGCGCCGCCCTCTCCCGAGGGCCGGAGGGCGCACGACAGGAAGTGAGGGCCGTCCGGTGAGTCAGTCATTGCCGGTGGCACAGGCGTTTCGCAACCAGCGCCGAGCCCTGATCTTGGCCGCCGTCTTGGCGTTCGGATCGTTCTGGATCGCATTCGGACTCGGTGACTGGCGGATCGGCGTGTTCGTCAGCATCGGCGTGCTGCTCGGCTACGCCAACGGCCTGCTCACCGAGGCGTTCCTGATCCGTACGACCGAGGCCGAAGGCGACGACCTGCTGTCCCGCAAGCAGTTCGCGATCTCGGCGCTCGTACGCCTGATGGCGATCTCGCTGGTCGCCATCGTGCTCACCGTCGCGTTCTGGCCGATCGGGGCGACCGTGCTCGCCGGCCTCGCGATCTTCCACCTGCTCGCCCTCGTCCTCACGGGGCTGCCGCTGCTGAAGGAGTTGCGACAGGTATGAGTGCGAACGCCATCCTCGTAGCGTCCACGGACATCGAGCCGGGTCACCACACCACGTTCGAGTTCCTCGGCGTGACCTGGAACGCCGACACCATGTGGTCGACGACGCTGGCCGCCGTGATCGTGATCGGTCTGGGCCTGTGGGCGCGGGCCAAGGTGACCAGCGGCGTGCCGAGCAAGATCCAGGTCTTCTGGGAGTCCATCACCGAGGCGGTGACCAACCAGGTCGAGGCCAGCGTGGGCCGGGTCCACCCGTTCATCGTCCCGCTGGCGATCTGTCTGTTCGTGTTCATCCTGATCTCGAACTGGTTCGAGATCATCCCGAGCGACCATCACCTGCCGGCACCCACCGCGGACATCAATCTCACGCTGGCGATGGGACTGTTCGTCATCGTCGGCGTGCACATCTTCAGCATTCGTCAGCGTGGTTGGAAGGGCTACCTGCATCACTACGTCCAGCCGAACCCGGCGCTGCTCCCGATCAACCTCATCGAGGAGCTCGTCAAGCCGTTCACGCTGGCGCTCCGGTTGTTCGGCAACATCTTCTCCGGCGGCATCATGTTGCTGCTGATCGGTCTGATCCCGTCCTACCTGCTGTGGGGGCCGAACGCGGTCTGGAAGCTCTTCGACATGTTCATCGGGCTGATCCAGGCGTTCATCTTCGCCCTGCTGACGATCCTGTACTTCGGTATCGCGGGCCAGACGGACGAAGACCACGGCGGGGAGCCGGCCGAGAGCGAAGAGAAGAAGGAAGAAGTGGAGGAGCCCCAACTGGAGGGGGCTCACTGAGTCGATCGGTTTGTCCAGCAGGCAGACCGCCGGACGACAATCCGGCGGGAAAGCAAGTCAAGGAGAGACATGGCAGTATCAGATTCAGCCGTTCAGTTGGCGGGGGCCTTCGTCGGAGGTGGCCTCGCACTCGGAGGCGGCGCGGTCGGCGCCGCGATCGGTGACGGACTGGCCGGAAGCGCGACGATCTCGGGCGTGGCCCGGCAGCCGGAGGCACAAAGCCGGCTGTTCACGATCTTCTTCCTGACCGTCGGTCTGGTCGAGGCGATGTACTTCATCAACCTGGCCTTCATGGCCATGTTCGTCTTCGTCCTCGCATAAGGACCGCGCAAGACTGGTAAGGACCCCCTATGACGATCGCCACCATGAACCTCGAAGGCCAGACGACAAGTGCCGCGGAGAGCAACTTCCTGGTGCCCAACGCGACCTTCTTCTTCGAGCTGTTCGCGTTCCTCATCGTGCTGTGGGTGCTCGCGAAGTGGGTCGTCCCGCCGATCAACAAGGCGATGAGCGATCGGCAGGAGCGCATCCGCCATCAGTTCGCCGAGATGGAGGAGGCGACTGCCAGCGCGAAGCAGGCCGAGGAGGAGCTGCGGGCCCAGATGGTCGAGGCTCGGCACGAGGCCACCAAGATCCGCGAGGACGCCCGGGAGCAAGGCGCCGCGATCATCGCCGAGATGCGGGAACAGGCCCAGGCCGAGTCCCAGCGGATCGTCGACACCGCGAAGGCGCAGCTGGAGGCCGAGCGGCAGCAGGTGCTCAACCAGCTGCGCGGCGAGGTCGGTGCGATCGCGGCGAGCCTCGCGGGTCGCATCGTCGGTGAGTCGCTGGACGACGACGAGCGGCAGCGCCGTACCGTCGATCGCTTCATCAGCGAGCTCGAGAGCACCGAGGCCGGTACGACGGAGCAGGCCCGCTGATGCGAGGCGTGTCCGGCGAGTCGCAGGCCGCTCTCCTCGACCAGGTGGAGCGGGCGATCGCGTCCGACGTCGACCTGAGCCGGCTCGGAGACGACCTGTTCGCCGTCGCCGGCGCACTGGATAGCGCCCCGCAGCTGCGGAGGGCGCTGACCGACCCGGCGGCCGGTGAGCAGCAGAAGGGCGATGTCGCCCGGCTGCTGTTCGACGGCAAGGTCTCCGGGGCGGCGCTGGACATCGTGGTCGGTGCGGTCGGTCGGCGCTGGTCGCGGCCGCGCGACCTTGGCGACGCGCTCGAGCAGGCCGGCGTGGAGGCCCATGCGGGCAATGCCGAGCGAAACGACGAGCTGGACGACACCGAGGACGAGCTGTTCCGGTTCGGCCGGCTGGTCGACCAGAACCCCCAGCTGCGCGACGCCCTCACCGACCGGCTCGCGCCGGAGCCCGCCAAGCGGGAGCTGGTGGAGCGGTTGCTGGCCGGCAAGGTCACCGACGCGACGCTGCATCTGGCGGAGCAGGCGGTGGCCGGCCGGCACCGGTCGTTCGGCGTCGCGCTCAACGAGTTCGTCAAGGCGGCCGCGGCCCGACGGCAGCGGCTGGTGGCGACCGCCCGGGTGGCCCAGCCGCTCGACGAGGCGACCCGACGGCGACTGGGCGACGCGCTGAGCCGCTACTACGGACGCGAGATCCATCTGAACGTGATCGTCGATCCCGAGGTCCTCGGCGGTGTTCGCGTCGACATCGGCGACGAAGTGATCGACGGAACCGTCGCTAACCGATTGCAAGACGCCCGGCGACGGATCGCCGGCTGACCATCAGAGAGCAGGGAAACGATATGGCGGAGCTCACCATCCGTCCGGACGAGATCCGGGACGCTTTGCAGCGCTTCGTCTCCGACTACAAGCCGGAGACGGCCAGCCGCGAAGAGGTCGGCGTCGTGTCTGACGCCGCGGACGGCATCGCCCACGTCGAGGGGCTGCCGTCGGCCATGGCGAACGAGCTGCTGGAGTTCGAGGACGGCACGCTCGGCATCGCGCTGAACCTCGACACCCGCGAGATCGGCGTCGTGATCCTCGGCGAGTTCGGCGGCATCGAGGAGGGGCAGCCGGTCACGCGTACCGGCGAGGTCCTCTCGGTCCCGGTCGGCGACGGCTACCTCGGCCGGGTCGTCGACCCGCTGGGCAAGCCCATCGACGGCCTCGGCGAGATCGAGACCGACGAGCGCCGTCAGCTCGAGCTGCAGGCGCCCTCGGTGGTCCAGCGGCAGTCGGTGAACCAGCCGCTGCAGACCGGCCTGAAGGCGATCGACTCGATGACGCCGATCGGCCGTGGCCAGCGGCAGCTGATCATCGGCGACCGGCAGACCGGCAAGACGGCCATCGCGGTCGACACGATCATCAACCAGAAGGAGTACTGGGCGACCAACGACCCGACGCAGCAGGTGCGCTGCATCTACGTCGGGGTCGGCCAGAAGGGCTCCACGATCGCCAGCGTGCGCCGCTCCCTCGAGGAGGCCGGGGCGCTGGAGTACACCACGATCGTCGCGGCGCCTGCCTCGGACCCGGCCGGGTTCAAGTACCTCGCGCCCTACACCGGCTCGGCCATCGGCCAGCACTGGATGTACCAGGGCAAGCACGTCCTGATCATCTTCGACGACCTCACCAAGCAGGCCGAGGCCTACCGTGCGGTGTCGCTGCTGCTGCGCCGGCCGCCGGGCCGTGAGGCCTACCCGGGCGACGTCTTCTACCTGCACAGCCGGCTCCTGGAGCGCTGCGCGAAGCTGTCGGACGAGATGGGCGGCGGCTCGATGACGGGCCTGCCGATCATCGAGACCAAGGCCAATGACATCTCGGCCTACATCCCGACCAACGTCATCTCGATCACCGACGGCCAGATCTTCCTGCAGTCCGACCTGTTCAACGCCAACCAGCGCCCGGCCATCGACGTCGGTCTGTCGGTGTCCCGAGTCGGTGGTGCCGCGCAGACCAAGGCGCTGCGGAAGGTCACCGGAACCCTCAAGGTCGACCTCGCGCAGTATCGCGACATGGAGGCGTTCGCGATGTTCGCCTCCGACCTCGACGCGGCGTCGCGGCGCCAGCTCGAGCGGGGCCAGCGGCTGATGCAGTTGCTCCGGCAGCCGCAGTACTCGCCCTACCCGTTCGAGGAGCAGGCGGTGTCGATCTGGCTCGGCACGCAGGGCAAGCTCGACCCGGTCCCGGTGTCGGACGTCCTGCGCTACGAGTCGGAGTTCCTGGAGTACGTCCGCCGCGAGCACAGCGGCATCCTGGAGACGATCCGGGAGACCAAGCAGCTTGCGGACGACACCGAGCAGGCCATCGAGGACGCCGTCGACTCGTTCAACGACCAGTTCGAGACGAGCGAGGGCAAGTCGATCAAGGCCGGCGC
The DNA here is from genome assembly GCA_035262905.1 of Nocardioidaceae bacterium. Classification (GTDB taxonomy): domain Bacteria; phylum Actinomycetota; class Actinomycetes; order Propionibacteriales; family Nocardioidaceae; genus DATFRX01. The sequence goes on along the minus strand of DATFRX010000228.1, from coordinate 2,121 downwards.
CGAGGACTTCGAGGCCCTGCCCGACGAGGACGTCGAGCAGGAGCAGATCGTCAAGCAGAAGCGGGGCTGACGCATGGCAGCATCCCTCCGCGAGTATCGCGCCCGGATCCGGGCCACGCAGGCGACCAAGAAGATCACGCGTGCGATGGAGCTGATCGCGGCGTCCCGGATCATCAAGGCGCAGCAGCGCGCTGCGGCGGCGACGCCGTTCGCCCGCGAGCTGACCCGGGCGATCTCGGCGCTGGCGACGTACTCACGGGTGGACCACCCCCTGACGACCGAGCCCGAGAACCCGCAGCGGGCCGGCATCCTGCTCATCACCAGCGACCGCGGCCTTGCCGGGCCCTACTCATCGGCGGTGATCAAGGAGGCCGAGCGGCTGACCGAGAAGCTGCACGCGGAGGGCAAGGAGATCTCGCTCTTCGTCAGCGGACGCAAGGGGATCGGCTACTTCCACTTCCGTCGGCGCCCGGTCGTGCAGACCTGGCAGGGCTTCTCGGACAACCCGGACTACGACAACGCCAGGGAGATCGCCGAGGCAGTGATCTCGGCGTACATGGCCGGCCACAACACCGATGCGGAGCCGACGGCCGCCGAAGGTGATGAAGACACCGCTGCCAGCACGCCGGTCGAGCCGATCGACGAGCTGCACGTGGTCTTCACCCGGTTCCGGTCGATGCTCGTCCAGGAGCCGGACGTGGTCCGGATGATGCCGCTCGAGGTCGTGGAGGCCGAGGAGGAGCCGGACGAGGAAGAGGTCCTGCCCCTCTACGAGTTCGAGCCGTCGCCCGAGGACGTGCTCGACGCGCTGCTGCCGCGCTACGTCGAGAGCCGGCTGTTCTTCTGCCTCATGCAGGCGGCCGCCTCGGAGCTGGCCGCTCGGCAGCGGGCGATGAAGTCCGCGACCGACAACGCGCAGGACCTGATCGAGAAGTACACCCGAATTGCCAACCAGGCCCGTCAGGCCGGCATCACCCAAGAAATCAGCGAGATCGTCGGAAGCGCGAACGCGTTGGCCGACGCCAGTGCCGGAAGTGAGTGAGAACCAATGACTGTCACCGAAAGCATGGAGCAGGCCACGTCGGCCTCCGGCGGCGTCGGTCGGATCGCCCGAGTCATCGGACCCGTCGTCGACGTCGAGTTCGCGACGAACGCGATGCCGGATATGTACAGCGCGCTGCACGTCGACGTCGACCTCGGCGACACCAAGCGGATGCTGACCATGGAGGTCGCCCAGCACATCGGCGACGGCATGGTCCGAGCCATCTCGATGCAGCCCACCGACGGACTCGTCCGCGGCGCCGAGGTCACCGACACCGGTGCGCCGATCTCGGTCCCGGTCGGCGACGTGACCAAGGGCCACGTCTTCAACACCATCGGCGACTGCCTGAACCTCAAGGACGGCGAGGAGCTCAACGTCGAGGAGCGCTGGCCGATCCACCGGCAGGCTCCGGCGTTCGACCAACTCGAGTCCAAGACCGAGATGTTCGAGACCGGCATCAAGGTCATCGACCTGCTGACGCCCTACGTCCAGGGCGGCAAGATCGGCCTGTTCGGCGGTGCCGGCGTCGGCAAGACGGTGCTGATCCAGGAAATGATCTACCGGGTCGCGACGCAGCACTCCGGTGTGTCGGTGTTCGCCGGCGTCGGCGAGCGTACGCGTGAGGGCAACGACCTCATCACCGAGATGACCGAGTCCGGCGTCATCAAGCAGACCGCGCTGGTGTTCGGCCAGATGGACGAGCCGCCGGGCACCCGGCTCCGGGTCGGCCTCGCCGGTCTGACCATGGCGGAGTACTTCCGCGACGTGCAGAACCAGGACGTGCTGCTGTTCATCGACAACATCTTCCGGTTCACCCAGGCCGGCTCCGAGGTGTCGACCCTGCTCGGCCGGATGCCGTCCGCGGTCGGCTACCAGCCCAACCTGGCCGACGAGATGGGCATCCTGCAGGAGCGGATCACGTCGACGCGAGGCCACTCGATCACCTCGATGCAGGCGATCTACGTGCCCGCCGACGACTACACCGACCCGGCTCCGGCGACCACGTTCGCCCACCTGGACGCGACCACCGAGCTGTCGCGTGAGATCGCGGCCCGTGGTCTCTACCCGGCGGTGGACCC
>DATFRX010000227.1:0-6412 GCA_035262905.1 Nocardioidaceae bacterium | reverse complement strand
ACGACCTGGTCGCCGACACACCGGCCGAGCGGACCCCGTCGTCCGGGTGCAAGGAGGGGCGGGACACCTGCGCGGCGAAGGACGGGGACGACCCGATCCACAACTTCATGGACTACTCCTACGACTCCTGCCTGAACCAGTTCACCGCCGGGCAGAACGATCGGATGGTCACCCTCTGGCGGGCCTACCGCCGCTGAGCCGACGCCTCCGGTACGCGACGGCGCCGACCGGGGTGGTGCGGATACCTTGTCGGCATGCCGCCCGAGACGTCGCAGACCCTGGCGCGAGGCCTTCGCGTGCTGCGGCTGCTCGCCGACGAGCCGCGCGGCGTGACGATGACCGAGCTCGCCCGGCGGGTCGACGTGAACCGTACGGTCGCCTATCGGCTGGTGGCGACGCTCGTCGAGTTCGGCCTGGCTCGCCGCGATGACGAGGGCCGGGTGTACGTCGGGGTCGGGGTCATCGAGCTGGCCCGTGCGATCGAGCCGTTGCTGCGCGACCAGGCGCGGCCGATTCTGCGCAAGCTCGCCGAGGACGTCGGCGCCACGGCGCATCTCACCGTCGCGGAAGGCGACGAGGCACTGGCGATCGCGGTCATCGAACCGTCGTGGACCGACTATCACGTGGCCTACCGGGTCGGCACCCGGCACCCACTCGACCGGGGCGCGGCCGGCCGAGCCATCGAGCTGGGCCGAACCGACGGGGCCGCGCCCTACTCCCTGACCCGTGACGAGCTGCAACCCGGCGCGAGCGGACTGGCCGCTCCGGTGCGCGGCATTCCGGGGCTCGAGTGCTCGGTCGGCGTCGTGGCGCTCGGCGAGCTCGATGTCGACGCCGTGGGAGTACGCGTGGTGCGTGCCGCCGCCGAGCTCGCGAAGCGGCTGTCCTGACAGTCGCTACTCCGTCTCGACCGCGGCCTGCAGCAGGGGCACGATCCGATGCGGGATCTGGGTCGCCAGGGCGATCACGGTCGCCGTTCGTACGATGCCCTCCACCGCCACGACGGAGTCGATCACCCGCTGCAGGTCGGAGTTCGATCGCGCGACGCATCGACACCAGAGGTCGCCGGCGCCGGTGATGGTGAAGACCTCAAGCACCTCGGGGATCGACTCGAGATGGGCCGAGACCGTGTCATGGCCGACGCCCTGGCGGATCTCGAGGGTCAGGAATCCAGTGACCGGGTAGCCGAGCGCGGTCGGATCGACCTCCGGTCCCCAGCCCCGGATCACGCCGTCGGAGGCCAGCCGGTTGAGTCGCGACTGCACCGTCCCCCGGGCCACGCCCAGCCGCCGCGAGGCCTCGAGCACACCGATCCGGGGCTCGGTCGCGAACAGTTGCATGATCGTCGAGTCGAGCGTGTCGACCGGTCGGGCCATCCGGACACCTTCCTTGGTCAATCTGACGCGATGGTTCAGCGCTCATGCGCCCGCGCCGAACAGATTGTCCAGTGAATCTAGCATCTGTTGCACAGACTGTCCGCTCAGAGCATGCTTCGAGCATCAGACGTACGAGGTGAGGAGCCCGCGATGACCGAGACGTTGACCCCCGAAGAGCGGCAGGCGGAGCTCTCCCTCGACCAGCTCAAGCAGCTCGTCGGCCTCGTGGAGTACGACCAGTCGAAGGACCCGTTCCCGGTCACGGCGATGGACGCGATCGTCTTCGTGGTCGGCAACGCGACCCAGACCGCGCATCTGTACCAACACGCCTTCGGAATGGACCTGGTCGCCTACTCCGGACCCGAGACGGGGATCCGCGAGCGCAAGGCGTACGTCCTCAAGGCCGGCTCGGCTCGGTTCGTGTTCACCGGCGGCGTCCTGACCGACAGCCCGCTGCTGGACCACCACCGCAAGCACGGCGACGGCGTGGTCGACCTGGCGCTGGAGGTGGCCGACGTCGACAAGTGCATCGCGCACGCGGAGGCGATGGGCGCCACGATCCTGGACGAGCCGCACGACGAGTCCGACGAGAACGGCACGGTACGGATGGCCGCGATCGCGACGTACGGCGAGACCCGTCACACCCTGGTGGATCGCTCGCGCTACAACGGGCCGTACCTGCCCGGGTTCGTCGCCGCCGAGACCAGGGTGACTCGCCCCGAGGGACATCCGAAGCGGCTGTTCCAGGCCGTCGACCACTGCGTCGGCAACGTCGAGCTCGGCCGAATGGACGAGTGGGTCGCGTTCTACAACCGCGTCATGGGCTTCGTGAACATGGCGGAGTTCGTCGGTGACGACATCGCGACCGAGTACTCCGCCCTGATGAGCAAGGTCGTGGCCAACGGCAACCACCGGGTCAAGTTCCCGCTCAACGAGCCGGCCGTCGGCAAGAAGAAGTCGCAGATCGACGAGTACCTCGAGTTCTACGACGGCGCCGGCTGCCAGCACATCGCCCTTGCGACCAACGACATCCTGCGCACGGTCGACATCATGCGCGGCAACGGCGTGGAGTTCCTGGCGACGCCGCAGTCGTACTACACCGACCCGGAGCTGCGGGCCCGGATCGGCAAGGTGCGGGTGCCGATCGAGGAGCTCGAGTCGCGCGGCATCCTGGTCGACCGCGACGAGGACGGCTACCTGCTGCAGATCTTCACCAAGCCGCTCGGCGACCGGCCGACGGTGTTCTACGAGCTGATCGAGCGGCACGGCTCACTCGGCTTCGGCAAGGGCAACTTCAAGGCCCTCTTCGAGGCGATCGAGCGGGAGCAGGACCTGCGCGGCAACCTCTGACCGTCAGAACCGGCGCTGCACCTCGACGGCCCGACCGATCGGGGTGTAGCCGAGCAGCTCGTTGATGCCGACCATGTGGGAGTTGGACTCGGCGTTCCACGTGCTCAGGCTGCGCACCTGCGGCTCCTCGTCGCGCATCCACTGCAGCATCGCGATCTTGAGCAGCTGACCGAGCCGGTGCCCGCGGTGGCCTCGCGCCACGGCGGTGTCGAGCTGCCAGGCGTACCACGGCTGCTCGTGCTCGACGGAGACCACGGTGTGACCGGCCAGCTCACCGGTCGAGCGGTGGCGGGCCACCAGCCGGTAGTAGCGGCGGCCACGGGCCTTCTGGGCGAGATCCATCTTGCGGATCCGCTCCGCCGGGAACGACTCGTCCTCGATGTCCAGGTCGTCGGTCGGCGCGTCGTTGATCGACTCGGCCATCCGGCCCACGGCGTCGAGCAGGTCCTCCGGGGTCATGCCGGGCAGTCGTACGAGCTCGTAGTCGGTCGACTTGGCCTCGGCGTCGGCGTACAGCCGGTCCAGCTTCGCCCAGTCGACCGTGGCCGGGTCCTGCTGCCGCATCACAGCGACCGAGGCGGGCTCGAAGCCCATCGTCTCGAGGAACTTGCCGCCCGCCGTGCCGTCGAACGACTCCGAGAGCACCACCTTGCGACCCGCGTCTCGCACCCGCTCGAGGCCGATGTCGAACAGCTTGCGGCCCAGACCCTGCCGACGGGCGATCGGGTCCACCGAGACCTCGACGAAGCCGAGGTGGGTGTTGTCCCACTCCGGTAGGTCGACCCACAACAACGCGGCCACGCGGCCGTTGTCATGGGAGACCGCGACCTGCGGACGGTCACCGTCCCACCCGTGCGTCAGGTTCGCGGTGAAGTTCGTCATCGTGGTCGGCGGCAGCTGCGGGGTGTCTGCGGCACGAACCGATTCCCGCACCGCGGCGGCGCCCGCCGTCAGATGCTTGTCCAGATGCTCGGGATCGAGCCACGTCATGTCCACCTGACCAGGACACCATCACCGGGCCCGCGAGGCGACTGATTTTCTTCGGACGGCTTTGGGATCAGCCCATAGCCCAGGCGGCGGCGCGTCGTTGTACATCGGCAGCACGGGGTCGCACAGGGGACGTCCGCGTGACGGTCGGGCCGGCGTCGGCTCGGGGGACGCCGGCCACTCGGTATGCCTGGTACTCGCAGACCCATCACCCGCCCTGGATCGACGCGCCGTCACGTACCACGCTGGAAGCAGAGTCCCTCGACCTCGAAAGGGAATGCCCGTGCGACCCATCGACCAGACGACCGTGCTCGTCACCGGAGCGACCGACGGACTCGGGCGCGGTGTCGCCAGTGAGCTAGCCCGGCGTGGCGCCTCCGTGCTCGTGCACGGCCGCAGCGCAGAGCGGGGCAAGCAGCTGGTCGACGAGCTCCGGCGGACCACCGGCAACGACCGGATCGAGCTCTACCTCGCCGACCTCGCCGACCTCGGGCAGGTGGCCGACCTCGCCGACCGGGTGACGGGGGAGCACGACCGGCTGGATGCGCTGGTCAACAACGCGGGCATCGGATCCGGTCTGCCGGACAGCCGGGAGCGCGAGGAGAGCGCCGACGGCTACGAGCTCCGGTTCGCGGTCAACTACCTGGCGGGCTACGCGCTGACCGAGCGGCTGCTGCCGTTGCTGCGCCGCAGTGCGCCGGCCCGGATCGTCAACGTCGCCTCGCTCGGCCAGCAGGCGATCGAGTTCGACGACGTCATGCTGATGCAGGGGTACGACGGCTGGCGGGCCTATCGGCAGAGCAAGCTGGCGCAGGTGATGTACACCGTCGACCTCGCCGAGCGACTCCCGGCGGCCGAGGTCACGGCCAACAGCCTGCACCCCGCGACGTTCATGCCGACCAAGATCGTCACCGAGGAGCAGGACTACACGGTCGACGCGCTCGAGTTCGGCATCGCCAACGTCATAAGGCTTGTCGTCGACGCGGACCTCGCCGACGTCACCGGCCGGTTCTTCGACCGCGACGCGGAGGCCAAGGCCGATTCGCAGGCCTACGATCCGGCGGCGCGGCAACGGCTACGCGATGTCAGCCGGGCGCTGCTCGCCGCCGCATCCTGATCGGTCGTCGGACCCCGGCTGACCAGTTCTCAGCTTTCCGGTCCGGCGAGCAACGCAAACGTCTCGCCGCGCGTCTCTCAATTCAGACGGCTTCCGACACCGGGTCGGTCCGTCTTCATGGGAGGGATCGCATGTCATCATCCTCGGCTCGCTCATCGCGATGGCGTTCTCGGACCGCCGTGCCGATGCTCGCGACCTGTGGCCTACTGGCCGGAACCGTATCTGGGCTGGCCAGTGCCGCCCCTGAGTCTGTCGCCGCCGCGGCCGACTGCCCCCAGGCGTACCCGCTCGCCCAGGTCACCAAGGGCCTCGACGTGACCGGACTGACCGTGAGCCACGGCACCCAGCCGGACGAGTTCACCGGGACGATCGTCGGGAAGATCGACGACGGCATCGCGCCGGGCATCGACATGATCATCGCCCGCATGTCCGGGTCGGAGATCACCGATCCGGCCACCGGTGACGTGTGGCGTGGGATCTGGGCCGGCATGTCGGGCTCGCCGGTGTACGCACCCAACGGCCGGCTGATCGGCGCGGTGTCGTACGGCCTGTCATACAGCCCGAGTGACTACGCCGGCATCACCCCGGCCGCCGAGATGTACCGGCTGCGCGACTACGGCCGGACCCCGGTGCCGCCCAGCTCGGTGAAGATCCCGAACCGGATCGCCGACCGGATGGCATCGACCGGCGTGTCGGACAAGCAGCTCGCGTCCGGCTATCACCAGCTCCCGATGCCGCGCGGCGTCTCCGGCGCGTCCGAGGAGCGGCTCAAGGCGATCGCCAAGCGGGTCGGCTACTCCGGCCGGGCCGACATCGTGAGCGGCTTCGGAGCCAGCGCCGGTGAGAAGGCGACGCCGATCATCCCGGGCGGCAACCTGGTCGCGTCGCAGTCGTACGGCGACATCACGTCGGCGGCCACCGGCACCGCGACCGCGGTCTGCGGCAAGGACGTGCTCGGCTTCGGGCACCCGGCGGCGTTCCTGGGACGGTCCCACTTCACGATGCATGGCGCGGACGCGTTGTACATCGAGACCGACCTGTTCAGTGGTTCCTTCAAGGTCTCCAACCCGACCGCCCCGGTGGGCTCGATCATCCAGGACCGGACGGCCGGCATCCTCGGCCGCGAGGGCGCCACACCGCGCGCCACTGTCGTCACGTCGAACCTGTCGGCCAGCAACGGCAACCAGCGCACCGGCCGCACGACGATCACGCAGGAGATCTACCGCGACGACATCCCGTGGCTGACGATCCTGCACCTGTACAACAACCAGCAGCGGGTCTTCGACGCGTCGGCGAAGGGCTCGGCCACGCTGCGATGGACGGTCGATCTGGTCCGGTCGGACGGGACGCCGTTGCAGTACACCCGTCATGACACCTACGCCAGCGCGTCCGACATCACGTACTCGACGCTGTGGGATGTCTACAACGACATCTGGCGGATCGTCAGCAACAAGTTCGCCGACGTCCGGGTCACCAACGTCCATCTGCAGGGCAACCTCGACCAGGCCTACCGCGCCTTTGAGGTCGGCAAGGTGCAGCGCTTCAAGGACGGCCACTGGACGACGATCAAGCCGGGCAGCAC
>DATFRX010000226.1:0-6274 GCA_035262905.1 Nocardioidaceae bacterium | reverse complement strand
TTGGGCCAGCACAGCGGTGCCGGGAGGCACCGAGACGAGAGCCGATAGGTGAGAGGGCACGCCGTGGACGCTACTACCCAGGAAGCGCAGCGCGCCGACTCGGATATCGCGATCCGGCTCGACGGTGTGAGCAAGCGTTACCCCGACGGCACGGTGGCCGTGCACGAGCTCGACCTCGACGTGCCCCGCGGCGAACTCGTCGTCCTGGTCGGCCCGTCCGGGTGCGGCAAGTCGACCACGCTGAAGATGATCAACCGGCTCATCGAGCCGTCGGGCGGGCGGATCATCCTCGAGGGCCAGGACGTCACCCGTGCCGACCCGGTCAAGCTGCGCCGGCGCATCGGGTACGTGATCCAGCAGGTCGGCCTGTTCCCGCATCAGACGATCCGGACCAACGTCGGGACCGTCCCGGACTTGCTCGGCTGGGGCCGCAAGCGCACCCACGAGCGCGTCGACGAGCTGCTCGACCTGGTCGGCCTCGAACCGGACGTCTACGCCGATCGCTATCCCAGTCAGCTGTCCGGCGGTCAGCGGCAGCGGGTTGGTGTGGCCCGGGCACTCGCTGCGGATCCGCCGGTTCTACTGATGGACGAGCCGTTCGGTGCCGTCGACCCGATCGTGCGCGGGCGGCTGCAGGACGAGTTCCGGGATCTGCAGCAGGAGCTCGGGAAGACCGTCATGTTCGTCACCCATGACATCGAGGAAGCGGTGCGGCTCGGCGACAAGGTGGCGGTCTTCGCCCAGGGCGGCCGGCTCGCGCAGTACGACACTCCGGCCGCGATCCTCGGCGCTCCGGCCGATGACTTCGTCGCGGAGTTCGTCGGTGCCGACCGCGGACTGCGTCGCCTGGCAGTGACCGGGATCGAGGACGACGACCTCGTACGCGCGCCGATGGTTCGCGTCGACGACTCGCTGGCCCAGGCCCGCCAGACGATGGCGACCGAAGGCGCTCGCTGGGCGGTCGTCCTCGACAGCGACGACCGGCTGCGCGGCTGGATCTCGATCGACGCGGCCAACGGCACCGGGAAGGTCGGCGACCGCTCACGACGCATGGAGGCCTTCGTCGCCCGCGACGACGCGCTGAAGGACGCCCTTGCGACGATGCTGCGCCACGACGCCGGCTGGGTCGCGGTGCTCGACGGCGATCGGCTGTTGGGGGTACTCACTCCCGACTCGCTGCACGCCGCACTGCGGCGGTCGATCCGGGCCGACGACGAGGGCGTCGAGGTCACCGACATCGAGCTGGAACAGCCCGGACCGATCCGCGCCTGACCCGCAGACCGGATCGCCGCTTTACGCCAGGCGGCCGTCGGCCTCGGAGACGTCGGAGCGATCGATGTCCCGGTCCTCCCAGGACAGCAGGTCCACGACGGTGGGAACGTCGGGATCCCATTGTGGCTTGGGATCCGGCGCGCTCTCGGTCGGCTCCGGCTGCTGCTTGTCGGCGTCCGCGCCGGCGTCGGAGTCGGTGGCCGAGGCGAGCGTGTCGTAGCGGGACTGCAACTCGCTGCGTCGGCGCGACTCGTGCCGGGCCCGCTGCTCGGCGAGCTCGGTGCGTCGCTCGGCGAGGCGGATCGTTCCTTGAAGCTCGGAGACGGTGGACGTCGCCTCTTCGAGCCGGGAGGTGATCTGGTCGGCGAAGGTCGCGTGCTCGTCGGACCGGCGAGCGTCCAACTTCTGGTAGGCACGGGCCTGGGCGGCCCGGTCCTCGGCCGCGTCCCGGCGGCTTCGGACCAACTCCGTCAGCACCAGGCGTACCCCGACCACGCCCGCTAACAACGCCGCGACGGCCGCGCCGGCGAGCACGACCAGCTCCGCGATGTAGAGCGCGGCGAGAACGACGAGACCGGCGACCACGAGCAGGAGAACAGCGACCGTGATGCGGACACTCCGCCGGCGGCGTCGGTTGGATGGCATGAACCCTAAGCGTAGGGGTCAGCCGTGGTTATTCTCCGGTGCCACGCCGCCGCCCTCGGAGCCCGGCTCACCCTTTCCGTCCTTGTCGTCGTCGGTGGGCACCCGACAAGCCCGCTCCAGCAGCAGACCGCCCACCATGACGGCCACTGCGGCGGCACACGCGACCAGTGAATGCACCAGGCGCTCGCGTGGCAGTGCGGCGTCGGTGGCCGAGTCGACCCAACTCAATCCGTAGCCGAGATAGCCGCCCGCGACGGCCGCGCCGGCGATCGCGCTCGCCTTGCCAAACACCAGCAGATTCACCGCGCGCTGTGGCTCGATCCGTTCCCGGTGCCGATGGATGGTGCGATAGGTGGACCAGGCCAGACCGAGGAGTACGGCGGCCAGGAAGCCCAGGGTCAACGCGGCCGCCCACGGCACGGTCGGCGCGATGCCGCCGCCGCGCTCGATGAGCGGCCGGAGCACACCACCGATCGCGAGCCCGAGCAGGCCGAAGACCGCCAGGGTGGCCGCGGCCGTCGTCCGCAGTCGCCCTTCGTGCTCACTCACCGCAGGTCCTCGTTCGCCCGCGATTCGGCTGCCTCGAGCACCAGCTAAATGTAGATCGGGAGATCGTCACGTCGTTGGATGCCGGACTCGTCCAGCTTGTCGAGCAACTCGACGACCAGACCGTGGCCGGGAATGTACGCTTCGGCGTCGATGTCCAGCCAGGGCCGCAAGATGTACGCGCGTCGATAGGCGGCCGGATGCGGCAGTGCGAGATCGTCGTCGGTGACGACCCGGTCGCCGACCACGATCAGATCGACGTCGAGCGTACGCGGCTCGTGCCGGATGCCGGTCCGCTCGCGACCGAAGGCGGCCTCGACGGCCAGGCAGCGATCAAGCAAAGTGTGGACCGACAGCGTGGTGTCGATCAGCAGCATCACGTTCAGGAACTTCGGTGATCCGTCGGGTGCGTCGTCGGGCAGAGTCTCGTAGACCGGAGACACCGCGACGACGGTCACGTCGGGCGTATCTGCCAGGGCGTTGACGCCGCCCTCGATCGTGGCGAACCGCTCCCCCAGGTTCGATCCCAGCGACAGCACGGCCTGACGGATCGGGTGCATCTCACCCGTCATCGTGTCGGTATCTGGGATGTGCGGGTTCGGGGTCTCAGTCACGTGCGACTCCGCTCTATGGTGACGGCGACGTCAGCGAACGTCACCGGGATCGGTGCTTCTGGTTTGTGGACGGTGACGCGTACCCACCGCACCGGTTCCACATCGAGAACCAGACCGGCGACCCGCCCCGCAAGGGTCTCGATCAGGTCCACGGGGTCCGACGCCACGGCATCGTGAACCCGCTCGGTCAGGCTGGCATAGTCGACAGTACGCGATAAATCATCCGACCAGGCTGCGGGCCTGGTGTCCAGCGCCAGCACCAGATCGACCACGAACCGCTGGCCGTCACGGCGCTCCTCGGGGAGTACGCCATGGTGCCCGATCGCCTCGATGCCGGTGATCGTGATCCGGTCGAGGCCGGCCGGCCACGGCGTCTCCTGGCTATCCATCGGCCCACCTTTCCACGACTCGGACCGCGTCGGCGTTGGGACGCACATCGTGGACGCGGACACACCAGGCACCTGCCATGGCGGCGAGTGTGGTGATCGCCACGGTCGCGTCGTCGCGCTGCGCGGCCGGCCGCGGTTGCTCCGGCCCGGTGCCGAGCAATGCGCCGAGGAACCGCTTGCGACTCGCGCCGAGGAGGACCGGGAAACCCAGGGCGAACAGTTCCGGAAGTCTGTTGAGCAGTGTCCAGTTGTGCTCGGCTCGCTTGGCGAATCCGAGCCCGGGATCGATCGCCAGCCGCTCCGGCGCCACCCCGGCCGCCAGCGCCGCCTGCACCTGCGGCGCCAGCTCGTCGAGCACCTCGGTGGCGACATCCTCGTAGGTCGCGGCCTCGTCCATCGACTCCGAGTGGCGGCGCCAGTGCATGAGGATGTACGGCACGTCGGCGGCCGCCGCCACGGCGAACATCCGCGGATCGGCCCGGCCGCCCGACACGTCGTTGATCGCCTGGGCACCGGCGTCGACCGCCTGCTCGGCGACCTCCGCGCGCATCGTGTCGATCGACAGCACGATCCCGTCGGCGGCGAGCTCTCGCACCGCCGGCAGCACTCGGCGCAGTTCCTCGTCGACGGTCGAGCGATGAGCGCCGGGCCGGGTCGACTCGCCGCCCACGTCGACCAGGTCCGCGCCATCTGCGGCCATCTGACGGCCGTGCGCCACGGCTGCCGCCGGGTCGAGCCATTCGCCGCCGTCGGAGAACGAGTCCGGCGTCACGTTGAGCACGCCCATCACGAGGCAGCGGTCCGGCTCGGGCAGTCCGGCCACATGCGCACGTTCCATGGCCGTACGCTACGACCATCCGTCAGGTCAGTGGAGGATGAGGCCCATCGCCTCGGCGCGCGTGGCCGGCTTATGCAGCGAACCGCGTACGGCGCTCGTGACCGTCTTCGAGCCGGGCTTGCGTACGCCGCGCATCGTCATGCACAGATGCTCGGCCTCCACGACGACGATGACGCCGCGCGGATCGAGTTGCTCGACGAGCGCCTCGGCGATCTCGGTCGTCAGCCGCTCCTGCACCTGCAGCCGCCTGGCGAACACGTCGACCAGCCGGGCGATCTTGGACAGGCCGGTGATCTGCCCCTTGGTGTTGGGGATGTAGCCGACGTGCACGACGCCGGTGAACGGCACCAGGTGGTGCTCGCACATCGACCACAGCTCGATGTCCTTGACCAGCACCATCTCTTCGTGCTCGAGATTGAAGGTGCGCGTGAGCACGTCGCTCGGCTGAGTACGCATGCCTTCGAGCAACTCGCGATAGGCGCGCGCCACCCGGTGCGGCGTGTCCTGCAGCCCTTCGCGCTCGGGATCCTCACCGACGGCGAGCAGCAGCTCGCGTACCGCTGCTTCGGCCCGCTTCAGGTCGAACTCGGGGTAGCGACGGTTGGGGTCGAGCAGCGCCCATTCGTCGTGCTCGACCTCAGCGGCCACCTCACGCTCCTGTCGTGGGCGGGTGCGGTCCGGGCGTCTGACCCGGCGACGGCGGCACCGATCCGCCGTGCACATCGCCGTTGGTGCCGGGGGCGATCACGACCGGGGCGCCTTCGTCCTCGGGCTCACCGTTGCTCTTCGCCCGCTCCTTCGGCGATCGCACCGGCGGCACGTCGCTCGGCACCCGGGTCGGCGAGCCGGTCCACGACGGCCGCACCGGCCGGCGCCGAAGCGGCTCGAAGATCTGGGCGACCTCGGCCTTGTCGAGGGTCTCCCGCTCCAGCAGGCCGAGCACCAGGCTGTCGAGGACGTCCCGGTTCTCCGCCAGGATGTCGTAGGCCTCCTGGTGCGCCGTGCTGATCAGCGCCTTCACCTCTTCGTCGACCGCGGCCGCGATGTCCTCGGAGTAGTTGCGGGTGTGCCCGAAGTCGCGACCCAGGAACGGCTCGGAGTTGTCCTCGCCGAACTTGATCGCGCCCAGACGCTCGGTCATGCCGAACTGCGTCACCATCGACCGGGCCAGCTTGGTGGCCTTCTCGATGTCGTCGGCCGCGCCGGTGGTCGGGTCGTGGAAGACCAGCTCCTCGGCCGCGCGACCGCCCATCATGTACGCCAGCTTGTCGAGCATCTCGCTGCGGGTCGTGGAGTACTTGTCCTCGTCGGGCAGCACCATCGTGTAGCCCAGCGCCCGGCCACGCGGCAGGATCGTGATCTTGTGCACCGGGTCGCTGCCCGGCTGCGCCGCGGCGACGAGCGCGTGACCGCCCTCGTGATAGGCGGTGATCTTCTTCTCCTGCTCGCTCATCAACCGGGTGCGCTTCTGCGGACCGGCGATGACCCGGTCGATCGCCTCGTCGAGCGCCTTGTTGTCGATCAGCTTGTTGGAGACGCGCGCCGTCAGCAGCGCAGCCTCGTTGAGCACGTTGGCCAGGTCGGCACCGGTGAACCCAGGCGTACGCCGGGCGACGGCCGCCAGGTCGATGTCGGCCGACATCGGCTTGCCCCGCGAGTGCACCTGGAGGATCTTGGTCCGGCCCAGCAGGTCCGGAGTGTCGACGGTGACCTGCCGGTCGAACCGGCCCGGCCGCAGCAGGGCGGGGTCGAGCACGTCCGGCCGGTTGGTCGCGGCGATCAGGATCACGCCGCCGCGGACGTCGAAGCCGTCCATCTCGACGAGCAGCTGGTTGAGCGTCTGCTCGCGCTCGTCGTGACCGCCGCCCATGCCGGCACCGCGGTGGCGTCCGACGGCGTCGATCTCGTCGATGAAGACGATCGCGGGCGCATTCTCCTTGGCCTGCTCGAACAGGTCGCGGACCCGGCTG
>DATFRX010000225.1:0-2779 GCA_035262905.1 Nocardioidaceae bacterium | reverse complement strand
CGGGCCACCGGCGTACAAATTCTACCGCCCTCCCTAGCCAGGCAGAGAGGTTCACTCTGCGAGATACGCCGAATGCGGTCTTATGTTCCTTTGGCTCTGGTGCCTCCAAAGCCGCTCGGCACAAACGATGCTTTCGCTGAGAAGTCCCACGGCTGCTTGACAGCGCGACCGGCCGGGGCGGTTCATAGTCTCGTGACAGCGCCGGAGCGTGAATCGCTCGTCGTAGCCGCTGCGTTGATTGCTCCGTTCGCGGTCTGCGGGATCGCGGCGTCGTTTCGGGACGACGTCGCGAACACCACCATCGCGCTGGGGCTGGTGCTGATCGTCGTCGCGGTCGCAGCGACCGGTCATCGCATCGCCGGTGTGGTAGCCGCGCTGTCGAGCGCTATCTGGTTCGACTTCTTCCTGACCGAGCCGCACTACCGGTTCGCGATCACCCACCGGGACGACATCGAGACGACGGTGTTGCTCACCGCAGTCAGTCTCGCCGTCACCGAGATCGCGGTATGGGGACGCCGTCAGCAGGCCCAGTCCAGCCGCCGGGAGGGTTATCTCGCCGGCGTGGTGTCGGCGGCCGGGGTCGTGGCGTCCGGGAGCTCGACGTCGTCGACGCTGATCGAACTCGTCGAGACGCAGATCAAGAGCATCCTGGACATCGACGAGTGTCGTTTCGACGCCGGAGCCGGAGCGGCCCATCCGCGACTGAACCGGGACGGCAGCGTGACGCAGCGCGGACATGAGGTCCAGGTCGAGCGCGACGGTCTGCCGACCGATGACCTGATCGAGTTGCGCGTCGAGTACGACGGCACCGTACGCGGTCGCTTCCTCCTCACGGCGGCAACACAGGTCAGTCGGCCGAATCTCGAGCAGCGACTGGTGGCAGTGGCGCTCGCCGATCAGGTCGGTGCCGCATTGGCCAGCCCGAAGACCGACGCCTGAGCGACAACGCCGCCGAATCGTACGCATGAATCCGGCTCTACTGGGTACGCACGCCGCAACAGGGATGGGACGGCCCGGCCCGCGCCTGCCCCTCGACTGAGTGGCAGGAGACCGCCGCGCCGCCGCGGGCCGGGCGTGGCGGCGGCCATCGTCAGCGAGTACGACCGAGATCCAGGTCCCAGCTGCGCTTGTGGTCGGCCGAGCGGCGGCGCCGCAAGGTACGTCCGGTACTGACGCACAGGAGCGCGGCAGCCGCGTAGAAGGCCGCGCATCCGATCAGGACGAGGCGTACGGCATTGCCGAAGCCTGCCCCAGTCGCTGGACCGGCCAAGGCCGCGAAGAGCGCCACTCCGAAGGCACCACCGACCTGGCGAGCGGTGTTGTTCAGGCCGGATGCAAGGCCCGAGCGGCCGGGCAGGCTCGCGATGGTCGCTCCCACGATCGCCGGGGCGAGCACGCCGAGCCCGACGCCCCACAATCCGAGTCCGATCGAACCGATGACGCCGGCCGGCGAGCTGACCGACGCCATCACGGCGAAGCCGGCTGCCGCGATGGTCAGGCCGGACGCAGCCGTCGGCCAGTGTCCCCACGTCGCGGCGAGCCGACCCGCCGGGCGGCCGAGCAGCGGCAACGGCAGGAAGGCCGGCAGCAGCGCGAGCCCGGCGCGGAGCGGATCCATGCCCAGCTCGGACTGGAACAGCTGGGTCAGCAGGAACAGCGCGCCGACCGTACAGAAGTTCATCGTCCCGGCTCCGATCAGCGACGAGGCGACGTCACGGCGTCGGAGGTCGGCCAACGGTATGAGCGGATCGCTGGTGCGTCGCTCGTACCAGACGAAGACGGCGCCGAAGCACAGTGCCACGCCCAGTGCCACGACTGCGAGCGGGACTGTCTGGCGAGCCTCGATCAGGGCCATCGCGCCGGATCCGGTCGCGACGACGGCGAGTCCGGCGCCGACCAGGTCGACCGCGCCCCTCGCGTCGCGGGCCGCGCCCGACGGAGCGAACGTCACGATCGGGATCAGCGCCAGCAGGACGACGGGAACGTTGATCCAGAAGATCGAACGCCAGCCGATCGCCTCGACGAGGGCGCCGCCGAGCAACGGACCGGCCGGCAGTGCGAGGGCGCCGATCGCTGCCCAGGTACCGATCGCTCGAGCCCGATCGGATGCCTCGGGATAGAGATTCGCGATCAAGGCCAGCGTGCCCGGCAGCATCACCGCGGCCGCCATGCCCTGCAGTGCGCGCCAGATCGCCAACGACACAAGGGATCCGGCCAACGAGCAGCCGGCCGACGCGACCGCGAAGGCGACGAAGCCGACGATCACGATGCGCCGATGGCCGAGCCGGTCACCGAGCCCACCGGCAGCGAGCAGCAGTGCAGCCAGCGGCACCGTGTAGGCGTCGACGACCCAGGCGAGTCCGTGACCCGACGGCGTGAGCTCCTCGCCGATCGACGGGAGTGCGACGTTGACGACGGTGACGTCGAGGAGGACCAGGAAGTACCCGGCGCAGAGGGCGACCGTCAGCAGGCGAAGACGGCGCATCGGCAGATCATCCATCTGACCCAGCGTGCCCACGAAATGCTTCGTCGTACAACGAAGCGACTCAGCCGCCGCCCGTAGAGTTCTGGACTGTGAAGGGCTCGCTGCTGGTCGCCGGGACGACCTCGGACGCGGGCAAGAGTGTCTTCACCACCGGCCTGTGCCGGCTGCTCGCTCGCCGCGGCGTACGGGTGGCGCCGTTCAAGGCGCAGAACATGTCGAACAACTCGATGGTCGTCGACGGTCCGGACGGTCACGGCGCCGAGATCGGTCGGGCGCAGTGGATCCAGGCGGTGG
>DATFRX010000224.1:0-2992 GCA_035262905.1 Nocardioidaceae bacterium | reverse complement strand
GAGCGACCCGAGCATCGGATGGATGTGCTTGCGGATGTTGCTTTCGTAGCCGCTCTTGGTGACGCCGGCGATGTCGGCCGAGTCGATGTACTTGTCGAGCAGTTGGTCCACGGTCGCGGAGGTACGGGGATGTCCCTTCTCGTCGACCTGGCTGAGTAGCCGGGTCAGGGTGCGTTCCGCCTCGGCCTGCGCCCGCGGCCCAGGAGCGATGGTCTCTCGGAGATAGATCGGTCGCTTCGTTAGTGGGTCGACTCCCCCGTACACACGAACTCGTAGAGGCCCGGAGGGCAGCTCTTCGATGCTCCCTCGTGGCCGTTTGCGTCGGCGGGTCGAGGCCCCCACAGGTCGCCACCACACAGATTTCATGCCACGTTGCATGCCACGCAACGCCGGTGAATCTTCCTCTGGTGATGTTTCTGCTGGTCAGCGTGGTCGGGCTGGCCGGATTCGAACCGGCGACCCCTTGACCCCCAGTCAAGTGCGCTACCAAACTGCGCCACAGCCCGATGCCGCCGACACCTGGCCGACGAGCCCGGCCAGCCTAGCGTAGGGATTCGGTCCCACGAGCGCCGTGCCGGTCAGCCCGGCAGCCCAGCCTCAGTGCCCCAGCGCCTTGAACACCTCGGTGGCGTGCGGCCCGGTCGGGATTCGGCTCCCCTCGAGCTCGATCTTCGCGCCGGTGTCGTCCTCGATCAGCTCGAGTACGCGGACGCTGACCCGCTCGTGGACCTTGACCGTCAGCTTGTCCCGCGGCGCCCGGAAGATCAGCCCGCCCGGCTCCGTGTGCCGATTGCGCTCGACGAAGCCGTACACGGCCTGCGGTGAGACGCCGACCAGCATCCGCCTGGGCAGCCCCGACGCGTCCTGCTGGCGGTGCATGCCGGCGATGAATCCGGCGGCTCCGGCGATCGAACCGACCATGTTTCCGGCTAGGTCTCCTGCACTGCTGCCGACCAGCCCACCGATCTCACCGGCACCGATGGTCCCGCGCGGGAGGAACTCCCCCACCGCTGTGACCTGATCCTCGATGCCCTGATCGTCCATCGCCTCTTGCACGACCTCGATCATCTTTTTCTCGGACATGGCACCCTCCGGGTCGATCCTCCCCCTCGATCCTGAGTGCACACGGCGGGGTCGGCCTCGCCCGGACCGGGTGAACTCAGCGCCGGCGCTTCTCCCGGGTGCGCTGCCGCAGGTGCAGTGGCGTCCCGACGAAGCCGAACTCCTCGCGGAGGCGGCGCTCGATGAAGCGGAGGTACGACGGCTCGAGCTTGCCCGACGTGAACAAGACGAAGGTCGGTGGTGCCGCCTGGGCCTGGGTCCCGAACAGCACCTTCGGCTGCTTGCCACTGCGCACCGGGTGTGGATGCTCGGCGACCAGGCGGCCGAGGAAGGAGTTGAGGGCGCCGGTGGGTACGCGGGTCTCCCAGCCCTCGAGGGCGGCGTCGAGGGCGGGTACGAGGCGGTCGACGTGCCAGCCCGTACGCGCGGTGACGTTGACCCGGGGGGCCCATGACACCCGGGCCAGCTCCCGTTCGACCTCGCGCTCGAGCATCGGGCGGCGCTCGTCGTCGACGAGGTCCCATTTGTTGAAGACCAGGATCATCGCGCGTCCGGCCTCGGCAACCGAGGCGATGATGCGCTGATCCTGCTCGGACAGCGGCTGTCCGGCGTCGAGCACCACGACGGCGACTTCGGCACGCTCGATGGCGGTGTGGGTACGCAGGCTCGCGTAGTACTCGTGACCGGATGCCTCGCGTACCCGGCGCCGGATGCCGGCCGTGTCGACGAACCGCCAGGTCCGGCCGGCCAGCTCGATGAGCTCGTCGACCGGGTCGACGGTCGTGCCGGCCGTCGCGTCGACCACGACCCGATCCTCGCCGGCCAGCCGGTTGAGCAGACTCGACTTGCCGACGTTGGGCTTGCCCACGATGGCGATCCGGCGCGGGCCGCCCTCATCGGACTCCTCCTCGACCAGGGTGGTCGGCAGGGCTGCCACGATCGCGTCGAGCAAATCGCCACTCCCCCGGCCGTGCAGGGCCGAAACGGCGTACGGCTCGCCGACTCCCAAGGCCCACAGGGTCGCTGCCTCGGCCTCGCCACGCTCGTCGTCTACCTTGTTCGCGGCCAGGATGATCGGCTTCCCGGAGCGTCGCAGGATGCGGACCACGGTCTCGTCGGAGTCGGTGATGCCGACGGTCGAGTCGACGACGAAGAGCACAGCATCGGCTGCGCTCGCGGCCAGCTCCGCTTGACCGGTGATCGCCTCGCCCAGGCCGCGCGCGTCGGGATCCCAGCCGCCGGTGTCGACGACGGTGAAGTCTCGGCCGCTCCAGTTGGCGTCGTAGGCCACCCGGTCGCGGGTCACGCCCGGGACGTCCTCAACGACCGCCGCGCGACGGCCAAGCAGCCGGTTGACCAGGGTCGACTTGCCGACGTTGGGGCGGCCGACGACGGCCAGCACGGGTCGTACGCCTGGCTCCGCGTCAGTCGGCGGCTCGGTGTCGGTCGTGGTCACCGGGTTCCGCCAGGAGTCGCCTCGGGATCGGAGCCGGGAACGGCCGGATCGCGAGGGGCGTCGGAGTCACGGTGCTCGTCGGAGACGGCGTCGCTGCGGGCGATCGAACCGGGCTCCGGCCCCTCATCGTCGGGAGCCGACCCCGGCAGGATCCCGCCGCATCGCCGCTGGGCCTGCTCGATGTGCTCCATGAACCGCTTCTGCAGGTCCTCGGTCAGCGCCAGAATGTCGGCGGACCGGCGCGGCCAGGACGTAGTGTTGACCGTGATCGGCTCGCCGTAGACGACGTCGACCCGGTGGCCGCGCGGTGGCAGATCGCTGACCGAGGTGCCGGGCAACCGGCTGCCGAAGACCGCGACGGGTACGACGGGCGCGCCGGTCACCGTGGCGAGATAGGCCCAGCCGCGCTTGACGAACCTGCCGTCGCCCGCGCCACGGCTGCCCTCGGGATAGATCGCCAGCACCTTGCCGTCG
>DATFRX010000223.1:0-4325 GCA_035262905.1 Nocardioidaceae bacterium | reverse complement strand
TCGACCCGTCAGATCGGCCGGGTCGAGGTCGCCAAGGTCGAGAACAAGGGCAAGGGCTTCCGCCGGGTCCGGATCCGCCTCGCCGACTGAGCATGGCCAGGGCGTCTGAGCGGATCGCGTACGCCGTCGACATGCTCGACGTGCAGCCGCAGGACCGACTGCTGGAGCTCGGCTGCGGACACGGCGTCGCGGTCACACTGGTGTGCGATCGGCTCGACGGCGGCAGCATCACGGCCATCGACCGCTCGTCGAAGATGATCGCCGCCGCCCGCAACCGCGACGCGGAGCACCTAGAGGCCGGCACGGTGACGCTGCTCCAGTCGTCGCTGGACGAGGCCGACCTGGGCGACGCCCGGTTCGACAAGATCTTCGGCGTGCACTTCCCGCCGTTGCTGCGCGGCGAGCCGGCTCGCGAGCTCGGCCTGATCCGCGACCGGCTGGCGCCGGGCGGCACCCTCCACGTGATCTTCCAGCCGTTCAACCCGCAGCAGGTCGCCGGCACCATCGAACGCGTGACCGCCGGGCTCGACGCCGACGGATTCAGCGTCGAGCGCGTCGACCGCCGAGCTGCGTCACCGGCAGCCGTCGTCAGCGTCGTCGCCAGTCCGACCGACTAGCGGACGACGTCGTAGACCAGCTTCTGAATGCCGTTGCCGTAGGACTCGCTCTCCACCATGGTGAGCATCGTCTTGTCCTTGTCGGTGTCGCTGAACAGCCGCTTGCCCGCGCCGAGCAGGGTCGGGAAGACCAGCAGCTGATAGCGATCGACCAGGCTGGCGTCGGCGAGACTGGCGCCCAGGTTCGCGCTGGCGTGGACGATGATCTGACCGCCCTCGGTCTGTTTCAGCGCGGCGACGTCATCCATCGACCGGAGGATGTTGACCTCGCCCCAACCGGGCTGGACCTCGGTCAGCGTCGACGACACGACGTACTTCGGCATCGCGGCGTAGCCGGCGAACTCCGCCATGCTCGGCCACACCGGCGCGAACGCCTCGTAGCTGACCCGGCCGAGCATCAGTGCGGTCGACTCCTCCTGCTCCCGCGCCTTGATCTCGTACGCGTCGGGGAGGAACTCGATGTCCTTGAAGGTCCAGCCGGTGTTGCGGTAGCCCTCTTCGCCCCCGGGCGCCTCCATGACGCCGTCCAGGGATACGAAGGCCGTGACGATCAGGGTGCGCACCTGACCTCCTTGGGTTGTCGGTGGTGCCCCAGGCTAGCCATCCGGAGGGACAGTCGGCTGTCGAAAGGTCAGCGGCGCCGCTTAGACAATCGTCGAAGAAATTCTGTCGGTATTGGCGATGGCCGCAGATTGACCGGACGTAACGGACTACGGGGGTTTCGGTCAGTCCCGTCCCTGACCACAATGACCGGCATGCGCCCGCGACCATTGATTGTCTCTGCCCTCACTATTCCGCTCGTGGCCGGACTTGCGCTGACGACCGGCGCCGGACCCGCGAACACCGCCACGACCGAAGCGGCTGCCACCGCACCGTCCGAGACGTGTCCCGTCAGCGTTGCCAACGGGACGACCCAGCCGATCTACGACTTCGGCCAGGCGATCGAGGAGGAGGTGTGGATCCAGACCTCGCTCGACACCGACCACAACGGCGAGCCCGACCGGGTGGCCGTCCTCATCTCCCGGCCGCGGGAGACCGAGACCACCGGCTGCGACGTGCCGGTCGTCTTCGAGCACAGCCCGTACCGCAAGGACGTCTGGGGCGACGTCCCGTACCCGAGCGTGCTGGTCGACGAGCTGCCGCAGAACGACCTCGAGCACCCGGGTGCGCTCGCGGCGCCGAACTCCCGTGAGACCGGACGGCCGGTGCCCGACCTGCCGGGCTCGCTCGACAACTACTACGTGCCACGCGGCTACGGAGTCGTGCTCGGCATGAGCATCGGTACGGCCGACTCCGACGGCTGCCCGACCAGCGGCGACCAGGCCGAGACGCTCGGCACCAAGGCGGTCATCGACTGGCTGAACGGGCGGGCCTCCGGCTTCGACGCCAACGGCAATCCGGTGGCGGCCGATTGGACCAACGGCGACGTCGGCATGACCGGCACGTCGTACAACGGCACGCTGCCCAACCAGGTCGCGACCACCGGTGTCGAAGGACTGAAGACGATCATCCCGGTCTCGGCGATCAGCAACTGGTACGAGTACTACCGGGCCAACGGTCTGGTACGGGCGCCGGGAACGTTCCAGGGCGAGGACCTCGACATCCTGGCCCAGTTCACCGCCGGTGAGGCCCGCGCGACCGGTCAGTGTGAGGACGAGATCGCCGACATCACCCAGAAGCAGGACCGCAACACCGGCGACTATTCGCCGTTCTGGCGGCAACGCGATTACCTGCCGGATGCCGGCCGCGTGAAGGCGAGCGTCTTCGTCGTGCATGGTCTGAACGACTGGAACGTCATGACGAACAACTTCGCGGCCTGGTGGGACAAGCTGGCGCAGGCCGGCGTCACCCGCAAGATCTGGCTGCACCAGGGCGGCCACGGCGGTCCGGGCAACAACGCGTCGTACACGCTGCCGAGTGGCCAGTCGTGGACCTACCGCCAGACCGAGAACCGCTGGTTCGACCACGAGCTGATGGGCATCGACAACGGCATCATGGGCGAGCCGCGGGCGATCGTGCAGCGCGAGGACCGCAGCTACACGACGTACAGCGATTGGCCCGCTCCGGGTGCACAGCCGGTGCGGCTGCGGTTCACGTCCACCGACGCGACGTCGCCCGGCGGCCTGGTCATCGGCGACGCCCAGCCGCGCGCGCAGCAGAGCTTCGTCGACGAGGGCCGGACCATCGGACCCGCGCAGCTGGTCGCGAGCCCGGACACGGCGAACCCCAACCGGCTGGTCTACCGGTCGCCGGAGCTCGGCCAGAGCGTGCGCCTGTCCGGCCGGCCGTCGGTCCGTCTGCGGATGGCGATCGAGAATCGCAACGACGCGAACCTGACCGCGTACCTGGTCGACTACGGTGCGGCCGGGTCGAGCACGGCGCCGTTCGTCGTCACGCGCGGCTGGATGGATCCGCAGAACCGGACCGGCTGGGACCACACGGTCGCGGTCCCGCAGGGGCAGATGAACTCCTACGACTGGACCTTCGAGCCGAAGGACTACATCTTCCCGGCCGGACACCGGATCGGTGTCGTGATCTTCTCCTCCGACCAGGAGTACACCCTGCTTCCGCGAGGTGGCACCGAGCTGTCGGTGTCGCCGGGCCAGAGCTCGGTGCTGCTCCCGATCGTCGGCGGCGAAGGCGCGTTCGATTGGTGAGGCTCTCGACGCTTCCGTTCTGAGACCATGTCTGCCATGGGCTCAGAACGGGAGCGCGTGAGCACCGGGAACAAGTACGAGTTGGAGGTCGGCTTCTCGCGGGCACTGCGGGTCGGCGACCGGGTGGCCGTCGCGGGTACCGCCCCGATCGGCGACGACGGAGTCACCGTTGGAGTAGGTGACCTCTACGTCCAGACCGTCCGCTGTTTCGACATCGCCGAGCGTGCGCTGGCCCAGGTCGGTGCGTCGATCGACCACGTCGTACGCACTCGGGTGATGCTGACCGACATCACCCGGTGGGCCGAGGCGGCGCAGGCGCACGGCGAGCGGTTCGCGGACGTACGACCGGCGTCGACCTTCGTCGAGGTCAGTGCCTTGATCGATCCCGACTGGTTGGTCGAGATCGAGATGGACGCGATCATCGACAGCTGAGCGGCGTCCGATTGGGTGCGGTCAGCGGTCGGGCACGATGGACGCATGACGAACGAACCCACCTCGGCACCGGTCTCGATCAGTGAGGTCATCGCCGGCATCGACGGACCCTGGCAGCCGCAAGACCTGGTGACGGCCAACGACGCGGTCGTCCGCATCGCCCGGTTCGAGGGCGAGTTCCCCTGGCATCACCACGAGGAGGACGAGATGTTCCTCTGCTGGGATGGGAGCTTCCGGGTCGAGATGGAGGGCCGCGATCCGGTCGTCCTCGGCGCTGGTGACCTGTTCGTCGTGCCCGCGGGCGTCCGGCACCGGCCGGTGGCCGAGGCCGTCGCGCACGGCATCATGCTCGAGCGGCCGGAGACCCAGCAGTACGGCAATTGAGACTGCCTGGTGGTCTTCGTGGTCGAAAGCTTCCCCAGCCGAGCACCGGCGGTGGTCGAGAGGGGTAACTGTGCCCGGTTGGGGTCGTCCAGCCGATGATGTCGTCGCCGCCCGCCTCAACGGTCCAGCCCGGCAAGTCCCTGAGGACGTGGTCGGATCTGGCGAGCCCCTCCGCGTTGGGCGCGATGGTCGGACCGCCGTCGGCATATCGCTCGACATGGTCGATGTCGTAGAT
>DATFRX010000222.1:0-5186 GCA_035262905.1 Nocardioidaceae bacterium | reverse complement strand
GCTGGTCCTCCTCCGACGCAGGCGCCGACAGTGACGACCAGGTATGCGACTTCGACCTCGCGGCCCTGGCCGGCGTCCCGACGAAGGATCTGGTCAAGGCCGACGTCCGCTACGCCGTCGACGAGTCGTCCGCTCCCGCCGTGGCGGAGGTGCTCGGCCACCTGCCCGGTCGCACCGACGGCCTGATCGATGCGCTGCGGGCCGCCTTCGACGAGTGCGACGGTGAGCAGGTGCAGGGGATGCGGGTGCGCGTCGCCGACCTCGACTTCCCGCGTCTGGCCGACGACTCCGCGGCGTACCAGCTCCGCCTCGACGCCGGCAGCCACACCCTCAAAGTCCCGCTGGTCTATGCCGTGAGTGATGACCTGGCGATCGGCCTCTACGCCGTCGACCTCGACAGCAACGCCGCCGCCACGGCCATGCTTGAGCGGTACGCCCCGCGCGCGGTCGGTCGGGCGGTTCGCATGCTGACCTGAGACCGGCTCAGTAGCGTTGCCCCGGATGTCCGAGTGACGGATCGTCGGTGCCGGAGTGACGGATGGTCGATGTCCCAGTGGCGGATGGTCGAGTGCGGCAGTTGCGCGGCCTCGACGGATTCCGGCGACTGCTCTCGGTCCGGCTCACGTCGCAGCTGGGCGACGGACTGTTCGCCGCCGGACTCACCTGGCTCGTCCTGCTGTCGCCGGAGCGCCGTCAGTCGCCCGCCGAGGTCGCGGTCGCCGCGGCAGTGTTGCTGCTCCCATTCAGTCTGGTCGGTCCCTTCACCGGCGTCTTCCTGGACCGCTGGTCGCGTCGGCAGGTGTTGGCGTGGGGACAGCCGGTGCGGATCGTCCTGGTCCTCGGCCTGGTCGCCGCCGGCGACCGGGTCAGCCTGGTGCTCGTGTACGCGCTGGCGATCGGCTCGCTCGGCGTCAATCGGTTCCTGCTCGCGGCGCTGTCGGCCGGCCTGCCGCACGTCGTACCCCGGCCGCTGTTGCTGACCGCCAACGCCGTCGCTCCGACCGCCGGCACCGGCGCGGTCGTCGTGGGACTCGGTCTGGGCGGCGGTCTGCTGGCGATCTTCGGCGACGAGGGCGGTGGCGCCGGGTCGGCCGCCGCATTGCTGGCCGCGGCCCTGGCCTTCGGCGCCGCCGGGCTGCTTGCACGGCGTCGGCTTGGACGGCATCAACTCGGTCCTGACCACGAGCCGGATCGGCCCGGCTGGACGCATGAGCTCGCCGTCGTCGTGACCGGCCTCCGCCGGGGCCTTCGCCACCTGGCCGAGCGACCGGCAGCCGGGCGGGCGCTGGTGATGATCACGTCGCACCGCTTCTGGTTCGGCCTGTGGACCGTTCAGGTCGCGATGCTGGCGCTGCACCACAACGGCGACCGGGACCTGGGAGCGGCCGCCCTCGTCGCCGGCGCGTCGGCCGCCGGGTTCCTCGTCGCCGCGATCGTGACGCCACCCGGCCGTCGCCGGCTCGGTGATCGCGGCTGGATCACCCTGTTGCTGGCCGTCAGCGCGCTGGCGATCGCGGTCGCGACGCCGATCGCCGAGGTGCCGGCGTTGATGATCGCGGGACTGATCTGTGGACTTGGCGCTCAAGGCGTCAAGATCTGCGTCGATACCGCGGTACAGCAATATGTCGACGACGACTACCTCGGCCGGGCCTTCGCCATCTACGACGTCGCGTTCAACGTGGCCTTCGTCGGCGCGGCCGGGCTCGCGACCGGGCTGGTGCCGGCCTCCGGGGACAGTTTGACCGCCGTCATCCTGGCCGCTGCCGGACTGGCAGCGACGGCAGCCTGGTATCGGGTGGTCTGCGATGATGGCGCTACTTCGACGGCGTCCATCGATGGGTGAAAGTCATGTCCGGACAACAACCGCCGCCCTATCCGGGTAGCTACGGCGAGGAGCCGTCCGGACAGCAGCCGCAGCAGCCGCCTCGGAACCCGCAGCAGCCACCGCCCGAGCAGCCCCCGCCGCAGGGACCTCAGCAGCAGCGACCGCAGCCGCCGCCGTACCCCGGTCCACCGCCGTCCCAGCAGCCGCCGCCCTATCCGGGTCAGTACGGCCAGCAGCCGCCCTACGGTCAGCAGCAGCCGTACCCGCCGCAGTATCCCCAGCAGCCGTACCCGGGGCAGTCCTATCCCGGTCAGCCGTATCCCCAGCAGCCCTACCCGGGTCAGCCCTATCCACAGCAGCCGTACCCCGGCTATCCGCCGGCGGGCTACGCGCAACCCGCCGCCAAGGAGCCGATCGACTCGACGGCGCGGACGATCGGCTGGATCATCGCCGCGACCGGGCTGCTGGTCGCGATCGCGGCGTTCCTCACCTGGGGCACCATCGAGGGCTTCGGCCAGAGCTACGCCATCAACGGCGTGACCGGCAGCGACTTCCCCGGTGACGACAAGACCAGGGACGGCGTCCTGACGCTCACGCTCGCGATCCCGGCGATCGGCTTCGCCATCGTCCGAGCCCTAGGCAAGCTGTCCCTCACGGCCGCGATCATCGGCACCGTGGCGGGCGTCCTGGTCGTCCTGATCGCGATCATCGACATCGCCGACATCTCCAGCAACGCAGACGATCTGCCCGGCAGCGGCGTCAACATCGACACCACGGTCGGCGTCGGGCTGTGGCTGACGCTCGTGGGCGGCATCGCGTTGGCCGTGGCGTCACTGATCGGCATCGTCAAACGCCGCTGACCGAGCGAGCGGCCGCGTCGGTGGCTCGACACCGACCTCCGCAGACCCGGCGAGTGGCGCACGATGTACCGCCCGGCGTCTCGAGTGGCGCACGATGTACCGCCTGGGCGGCCATAACGGGACACCATGCGCCACTCGCCGTTCAGGTCAGCGCGATCCGTGGCACTGTGCGCCACTCACGGCGCATCCCAGCAAGAGGACCCGCGCTAGCAGCGCGCCTCAGTCGCGAACTGACCAGCGAGCCGCATCGGCACGATCCGGCAGCTCGGCATGGTGGTCGTGACGTGTTCGCAGTTGGCGCTGACGTCGTCGCGCTTGGTCACACCCCAGACCTTGTCGCGGCCGCTGCCGCAGTTGACCCGGTCGACCCGGTGGTCCTTGGTCAGGTAGACGGTGTCCTTGCCGCGACCGCCGAAGACCCGGTCGGCGCCGCCCGCCGGTGCGAGACTGTCCGCGTCCGGGCCGCCGATCACGACGTCCCGGTTCTTGCCGCCGCCCAGGTAGTCCCGTCCCCCGTTGCCATGGATCTCGTCGCCGCCGGCCCGGCCGACCACCCAGTCGTTGCCCCCACGCGCATAGATGACATCGGCGCCGGACGTCCCCTTCAGGTCGTCGACGTGATTGGTTCCCGTGATCGGGTCGCTGGTGATGCCGACGGCGGCGCTGGCCACCAGAGCCAAGGCGCCGGCGCTTCCGCCAGCCACGACGGCGCACCGTCGCAGGCTTGTCGTGATGTGCATAGTGGCTCCCCTCGAGCCGTTGATCTCCCCCGCCGATCCGTCGGACCGGCACACTCTAGACGGGTGCCCGACTGCGCCGGTTGTCCGCCTCGGTCAACGTTGTCGCTGCCACCAGTCGAGCAGCTCGGCACGGGCCCGGTCCTCGCCGAGCGGGCCGTGTTCGAATCGGAGCTCGAGCAGGTAGCGATAGGCCTCGCCGACCTTCGGACCCGGCGGGATGTCGAGGACCTGCATGATCTGGTTACCGTCCAGATCCGGGCGCATCGAGGCCAGCTCCTCCTCGTCGGCGAGCCGGGCGATGCGCTCCTCGAGATGGTCGTACGTGCGACGCAGCCGCTCCGCCTTGCGCCGGTTGCGCGTCGTACAGTCGGCGCGGGTCAGTACATGCAGTCGCTCGAGATGCTCACCGGCGTCGCGTACGTAGCGGCGCACCGCCGAGTCGGTCCACTCGCCGCCGCCGTACCCGTGGAAGCGCAGATGCAACCCGACCAGGGACGACACCGCGTCGATCGTGTCGGCCGGAAACCGCAGGCGTCGCATCCGCTTCTCGGTCAGCTTGGCGCCGACGACGTCGTGGTGGTGGAACGTGACAGTGCCGTCGTCGCCGAACCGCCGGGTCCTCGGCTTTCCGACGTCGTGCATCAACGCGGCGAACCGCACCACGAAGTCGGGTCCGCCCTCGGGAAGCCGATCCTCGAGGGCGATGGCCTGGTCGAGCACGGTCAGGCTGTGCTCGTAGACGTCCTTGTGCCGATGGTGCTCGTCGCGCTCCAATCGCAGCTTCGGCAGCTCAGGGAGCACGTAGTCGGCCAGGCCGGTCTCGACCAGCAGGGTCAGACCGCGTCGCGGCTCGGGCGCGATCACCAGCTTGACCAGCTCGTCTCGCACCCGCTCGGCGGACACGATCTCGATCCGGCCGGCCATCTCCCGCATCGCGGCGACCACGTCCGGCGCCACGTCGAATCCGAGCTGCGCGGCGAACCGGGCGGCCCGCATCATCCGCAGCGGATCGTCGTCGAACGACTGCTTCGCACCGCTCGGCGTACGCAGGGTCCTGGCCGCCAGGTCCTCGAGGCCGCCGTACGGGTCGACGAAGGCGAGCCCCGGCAGCCGGACGGCCATCGCGTTGACGGTGAAGTCGCGCCGGGACAGATCGCCCTCGAGCGAGTCGCCGTAGTCGACCTCGGGCTTGCGGGACGCCGGGTCGTAGTGATCGGAGCGGTAGGTCGTGATCTCGATGTGGAAGTCGCCCTTGCGGCAGCCGATCGTGCCGTAGGACCGGCCCATGTCCCACACGGCATCCGCCCAGCCCTCGACGAGCTGCTCGGTCGTGTCGGGTCGCGCCGAGGTCGCAAAGTCCCAGTCGACACCGATCCGGCTCAAGAACGCGTCGCGGACCGTGCCGCCCACCAGCACCAGCTCATGACCAGCCGCCTCGAAGCGCCGGGCCAGCTCGTCGACCACCGGCGCCACCTTGAGCAGTTGGCGCACGGCCGCCTGCTGGGCGGTGTTCAACGAGGAGCGGCTGACGGACACGGCCCCATACTGTACGCAGCGGCGGCGGCGCGTCGTACGCCCTGTTGCGACACCACGTTCTCGTGGTGCGTGGTCACTTCGCACGGCGTCGAACCCGTGCAGAGTGCGCACGTACCACGAGAACGTGGTAAACCCCGCGGGGACGCGCGGTCGCGCCATCCAGACGCTTTAGCATGGGCCGCGTGGTCGACCCGGTGATCGCACGGTGAACAAAAAGCTGTTCGC